>JAICSL010000226.1 GCA_025936955.1 Nitrososphaeraceae archaeon | reverse complement strand
TAATGAACCCCCTTATTTGCAAAAACATTCTCTTTTTCTACGCCAAGGTTGTTGGGAACTTTTCCTGATGCCAAGACTATTACTTTTGAATTATATTCTGAACGTGCTGTCTTTACATGTAAACCTGACTCTGTCTCATCAATTCTTTCTACACTGTCATATGTTATCTCGCCATTAAATGAAAGATATTGATTTTCAAGGGTTTTAGCAAGTAGCGGTCCACTAGACATTAATGTACCAGGATAATTCTCTAATTTAGGAATCAAATTAAGCTGACCTCCTAAATCCTTTGATATAACTAGGCACGATGTTTTTTGTCTTGCGATATAAATTCCTGCAGATAAACCAGCAGGTCCAGCGCCAATTATTATAGCCTCATAATCTTCACCCATCTTAGTTTGACACCGAGATTAATGTTGTCAAATTGTCAATCCCCTTAATCCTATTTATATCAATATCGATCGCATTTTTTAGCTCTTGAAGATTTGAAGATTCTAAAACTATTAAAATATCATAAATTCCATATACAGTTTTTGCAGTTTTTACTGTCGGAATTCTCTGTGCTTCTTCAATTATTCTTTTTTGTTCTTTGAAGTTAACATTTAGTAATACATAGGCTTCGCTCATCCCTTATCCTTTGTCTCACAGAAAATATATAAAGCTGATGTTCTCCATGTTCAATTTCCTTAAATTCACTAAAAAAAATAAAGTTTTGATAAAAGTGTCTTGTTGTTATAGTAAGATTATCAGTTAATGGATTAGTTTTATATAGAGTTTACTCAAATTGATAGTTGAGATGCATTAATTAAATTAAAAAATAATAATCTGAATAGGATATTTGTAATTACAAACTTGAAGGTTAGCGTAATTTGAGCAATATGTTATGATTTTAATACTTGTAGATATAATCTAAAGTATTACGTTACTGATATATAGTAAATGTTTGGTATCTCTCATGCATCAGTCTTTAAAAAGGAAATGGTATAATAAAATTAAATGAGATGAATCAAGATTTATTTATTTATTACTGTTCCAGTATCAGGATCAAGGAAGATCTTTGTATTATTTTTTTTGAAATCAAACATACCTAGAAGTGAGCCGGCTGTTTGATCAAAAGACTGATCTCCAATTCGCTGACTTCCCAGCCAGTTATCTTCGATAAATCGAAGTATTGAAGAAGTATCAGTGAGTGAATGGTCTATATAGTTTACTTTAGCAAATGGAGAAATTATCAAGAGAGGAAGACGTGGACCATAGCCACAACGATCTTGATAAGACCCGGCAGGAGTATGGCCGCAAAGACCAGTCATTCCATAGAGTGCATCACGTTTTGGGTCACTGGATTGGCTTACTATTGGGGGCATAACATGATCATACCATCCATCTGAGTCATCATAGGTAATTATTACTGCAGTACTATTCCATTCTGGTAGATTCTGTAAACGATTGATGATGTCAACAAAGAATTTTTGTCCGAGTAGTGGATCAGATATTCCTGGATGCTCTTGTTGATATGAAGGAGCTTTGAGATAGCTGACTGAGGGTAAATTACCTGACTCGGCAGCATTCCAGAAATCACTTAGGTCGTATTGATGGTTGGCCTGATCACTATGACCTATCATAGATATGGCGGTAGGTGGCAAATGATGTGGGTTTGAGGTTGACTGGTAATACTGAAATGGTTCAACAGTTGGATAATAGTCGTTAACAAAGACACCACTTGTGACAGATGGAGTATGATAGTTATGACCACAGTTTTTTGTTAATGTAAATGGTGTTGGTTTGAATCCACCTGAAAACCAACCCCAAGTTATACCCTTTGCGTTAAGAAGGTCAACTATATTTCTTCCTTGCATGTATACCTTTGAACCCGCTGGGACTGCATCAGATGTTGGGATAACAAAATGTGTAATTATGTAATCCTCATTACTGACCGAGCAATCATCATACGTTGGATCTGGATCGTATAGGATAGTTTCATTTGCTAAAGCGTCGTCACCAGGATGCTCTGGATCAGCCTTACAATCCTTATTTTTGAAGGTAGATACACAAAACGTACCATGTGTCTGACCTGATATAAGATTGATGTGTCCTGGTGTAGATGGACCAAATGTTGAACCAAAGAAGTTATCGCTCATTGAAAAGTGTTGGGCATAGTTCCACAGTGCTGTTACCGTATTGCCATCAAAATAACCCATTTCTCCATCTCTTTCGCAGGCCAAAAGATATGGGAATAAGTAGTTGGGAGATGGAGGAAAAGTAGATTCAACAAACTTGTCCATCTTACCACCATCAAATGCTTTTTGTTCTGCAGTATATGTATGATTATTATCACATGCAAGAGAATGAGACCTATCTATTCTAAATGGCAGAACACTGTTTGGATTATGATCTAGGAGACCAGCTGTTCTTAGATTGTTAACGAAAGGTGTATTTGGAGAAGATGAAAAAGAAGGTTCACCAGATAGGTTTTTAGCAAATGGATATGTAGCAAAATAATGATCGAAGGAGACATTCTCTTGGAATATCACAACCAGATGTTTAATAGGTGTAACTGTTGAAGGAGAGGATGTGACAACAGTATTAATATCATAAACATAGGCACTTGCTGTTAAACTACCAACAAGTAATAAGGATATTAAAAATACAAATATCGAGGGGACTAAATTAGAAGATGTTCTCACAATATTTATTCTTCTATACATAGAGATGTAAATTACTATATTATTTTTTATCAGAGCCGGTCAATTCATTTAAATGAAATGATCTGAATCTTTAAACAATAGTATTCAGATGTAAAGGAATTGACAATTGATTTTGAGGTAGTATGTGATAATTAATGAATTTCTCAATAAGCGATAACCGTTATTCGACTAATAAAATAACTATGTCTAATAACATCGACTACAACTTCCGATTAAATGGCTAGATTAAATTATTGTTAGGGGGTATTGTCAACTGGCTATCTTATTTCTAAAGAACAAATAGTCGAGTAATAATAAAGAATTGAATTTATCAGTTACTATGATACTGTAGTAAGTCAAGTTTAACACTTGTCCTGTGAAAATATAAAGACCGTTAAAAGAGTATTACAAAATGACAGAACTAGCCGTTACAGTTGAAATACTAGAAAATAATAGAAAGATGTTCATAACCTATCAGTTATAAATAATATATCTCCATCTTTTTTTGAAACCATTACATATGCAATTATTAGCAAATTAACAAATCCTATTCATCATTAGTGGTACTGTTTGTACCTTCAAACCTTTGGTGCTGTACCAGATCGTTTTGATTTTGAAATTGTTTACCACATACATCGCATATAAAATTCGACATTGCTGATGGCGGCACTTCTGGATATTTATTTTTCTCTTCAGACTCATTAACTACTTCTTTCTCCTTAATACTGCCACTAGTAGAGCGGGTTTGTGTTTGAGGCTGTTGACGAGTTGAGTCGCTTATCTGATGTGTCTTCTTTTTTTCTGAGTTGTTTTCTTCTAGTGATTTTTGTACATGATAAGTGTCTCTGAATTCTATATAACCATCCAGACTCTCAAAAAGTCCTATTATATCTGAATCAACGTTAGAGACATTTTTATTTTTTGCATAGTTTACAATATCTCCTTTGAATGCTGGAAATTTCATTTCTTTTATCAAAGTTATTGCTGTATTGATAAAATTGGGTTCTT
>JAICSL010000349.1 GCA_025936955.1 Nitrososphaeraceae archaeon | reverse complement strand
TCTTGCTACAATTGCAGCTGGATTTAGCCTTATTGCAAAGGATGATAATGACAATATATCTAAACAATTCTATGTATATGATGCGCTTTATGCATTTTGTAAATCCGATAACAATGAAAAATTATTGACTTCTAGACATTGACGATACTGATAATGGAAGTAACTACAATTATCAAAAAAGAAGTGGTCGTGTCAAAGCAAAATAACGATTTTGTCATTCTACTGGATCCTGCTGATCCTTGTTGTTGTGTTTTCACGAATGAAAATATGCAAATGCTAATATGTGTAATTAAAGCGTTTTAATGTTTTATATTTTAATAAAAATTAGTGGATACCTGTAAACATTTTTAGATAATTGGAATCTACTCTTCCAAATGAAATATTTATAATTGCAAGAAAATTAGAAGAATATTGTGAGGAAGGAAAATATATACACAGCTAAAGAGAAAAAAGTAAATGAAAATTATTTTATTGGAAATGTAATAATAAGAGAAGTTATAGGAGAAGGAGTAATAGGTTCAGATTCTACATCATCTGCAGAGCAGGAAATGTATCATGTAACATTTCAAAATGGTGCTCTGACTACATTACATTACCACGAGTCTGATCAGGTACTTATATCTACAGAAGGAAAAGGAGTCGTTGGTTTGATAAAAGGTGGAAATAGCATAACAGACTTTGAAATTGATGATAATGATATAATCTTTCTTGAAGAAGATGGAGATACAGTATGTATACCTGCTAACAAATTACATTTCCATGGTGCCATCAGAGGAGGAACCTTCTCCCATATTGCCATAAGGAAGATCTATAAAGAAAACAGAGCAAATGATAACGATATCAAAAGAGCAGAGAATAGATGGGTGTACGATTTAATATCTGAGGAAACTGGAAATACTGATCCACAAGCAATAGAAAAGATAGCAAAAGAAATAGCAGAAAAGATACAAATGGCTGTCTCAAAGAATTTGGATAGAAAATCAAAGTAATAGCAAATTGTTGTTTAATTAACAAAAAGATCAACAATGTTAAGAAATGCTCCGGACGGCTGGAAGATCGATTCGATGAAAAAAGTATATGCTAGCGACCTTCTTGAACTTTATGAAGATAATCTTGACATAAATGGAAAAGAAAAAATATACATAAGAGGCATCCGAAAGGATTATTCAACAATAGTTCCCTTTGTTTCTAATGATACTATTCTTATAATTAGGAGTTATAGGCACCTTGTGGATTCTGTCGAAATTGAAGTGCCTTCGGGTTATGTAGATGAAGGAGAGACTCCTAAAGAAGCAGCAATACGTGAACTCAAGGAGGAAACTGGATATGTTGCTAACGATGTAATATCACTAGGCGATTATACTCTTGATTACTCAATGTTCGAGCAGAAGGGAAACCTTTTTGCTGCGTACGGTTTGTTCAAAGAAGGAAATCAATCATTAGGCATAATGGAGAACATACAAATTGAAACAATGAGTGTAAAAGAAATTAGACAATTACTTTATGAAGGCAAGATATTAAATGCAGCAACTATTGTTGCATTGTATAGGGCTTTAGATCACCACGAACATTTAACAATGAAACATAAAACTGACACATGAATCTATTGTCTCAATATAAACGTGATAATGTTACACTTTCATAATATTGTAGTCTGTACCCTACAATATTCTTGCCTATATGCATGAGTGAAAATATGGTAATTTATTATACTAAATTGAAGATATCATAAAAATCATAAATCGTACTTCTTTTAGACAATTTCTTTTCTGAAGTAGCATCATTTTTAATGATGATGCATGTCGCTTTATTGCTTCTCCTTTGCAACCCATTGTTCATACATTTCTATTAATTGATCAACGTTGCCTTCTTGTTCAGAATATGTAATTATTACACCAAATTTTCTATCTTTGCTGTCATGTCCTCTTGCAAAATAACCCCAAAATTTGTCTGGAAGTCTAACAAAGTTTTGTTTATTTTTGGCAACAGAAGATAGATTATCAGCTATAGCTTCTAATACCTTGACAGCATCCTCTGATTCTATCATAGTGGTACCGAAACTCCTGCAGCCTTTAGCTGCCTCATAACATAGTTGACATCTGCAGGCGTCACCCTATCTATAATTGATTTTACATCTTTTGTAGGCGTTGTTGTATTGTGTATCATTGTATTGACAAGTCCAGATATCAATTCCGAATCATAAAAACTAGCAGATTCTGAAAGTAGTTCTGCTACTTCAGATGGGTCATTAGTAT
>JAICSL010000006.1 GCA_025936955.1 Nitrososphaeraceae archaeon | reverse complement strand
TGAAATATTCTGTTAAAACTATAGCGATAATCACAAATTATAAATCAAACAGATAATACTACCGGAGTCCATTTGCGATACCAACCGGAAGTACCAACTCCGATAGATAATGGGCCGAAAGGGAGTTGAACCCTCGACCTTTCGATTATCAGTCGAACGCTCCACCAAGCTGAGCTATCGGCCCTTTGAATTCATGAAAATCATCGATATTTAATTCGTGTGGTTTAGAGTTAATTCTAAAATACGCTCCTGGTGGTGTTAGTATCTCCTACTACTTGGAGAAGGTAATCCTAGCGCTTATCTAAAAAATAATCGGATTCTACTGTTACAATAATGCCTGGAATTTAAATCGGGTATTTGTATTTATAATTCTGTCTAAAGATTAGTGCTCGCAATTACTCATAATTTATGACGCATCCAAAATCATTTAACTAGTTACGATGAGTTGGAGCTATTGTTAGTATAAAAAAAGAGATTTGAGTTTAAAACTTTATTCAATATAAATGCATTTAAGGTGAACCAGCATTATAGTTTAGTTATCTAAATGGCTAAACCAATCAGCAATGTGGCCATAATTACCAAAACAAATAGTCTTGAAGCGGAAAATGCAGCAAATAGAATTACAGAATTATTGACCAATCGACATGTAAATGTCTATTCAATTGCCCCCATAACGCTTGATAAGGGGATCCCTAAAAGACCAGAAGATTTAATGAACATTGATCTTGATCTCATCTTCGCAGTGGGAGGAGATGGTACCACTTTGCGAGCATTTAGAATTATTCCTTGTATAGTACCTCTATTTAGCATGAATATTGGTGGTAATAGAGGAATATTGTCAGAAGTAGGTGTAGAATCTATAGATTCCTCAATAGAGTCAATACTTGAAGGACAATATTTTTATGATTCTCGTCTTAGAATACAAGCCTCTATAAATGGAGATATTTGTAGTCCTGCATTGAACGACATTGTATTTTTAAGATCAAATTTAACTAGATCTCCTGTATTAACCATAAAATTCATGAATGACGAGATAAAGCAGAGAATGGATGGTATTATAATTTCTACGCCTACAGGTTCAACCGGACACTCGTTTTCAAATCATGGTCCAATATTGCACGAAGGATTAAACTGTTTGTTATTTAATCCTATAGCTTCTGTCAATAGAATGCCGCAGTTAGTAATTCCGCCTGAGGAAATCAGAATTAGCAGTAATTATGAGTCACAGTTAATAATCGATGGTCAGGAGGTGGTCAAAGTAGCATCTCAAAGTACAGTAAAGATCTCTCGCTTTTCTATCGATGCCCAGTTTATCCGTCTTAAGAAGAAAGGAATGAGACAACTTGCAAAACTTGGTTTCTGAGGAATTTGTTCTAGATGCAAGTGCCTTTTATACAGGTATTCCATTTTTGTCTTGTACAAAATATTATACCACCAGCTTAGTTTTCAATGAAATAAAACATATTAACAAATCATATTCTGTTGTAGAATTATTGAAAGATATTGGCGATCTAAAAGTAATAGAACCAGAGAAACAGATTCTAGAGAATGTTAACACTATCGCAAAGAAAACCGGTGATTCTGCCAAACTCTCATCAGCAGACATTTCTATTATTGCTCTAGCATTACAGCTAAAAAAAATTCTAATTTCCGATGATTATGCTATCCTTAATATCGCAAGATTGTTAAATATCCCGGTCAAAACGCTAACGACCAAGGGAATAACAAATGTTAGAAAATGGATTACCTATTGTTATACTTGTGGTAAAGCCTTTGACCCAAACATCAGAGAGTGTTTATTGTGTGGAAATAGACTTCGACGCAGATATAAGAAGATTGTTAGATGACATTCTAGAACCCCCCTTCTGCAATAAATCGCATCAGTAGTATTTTATATAGAACTAGAGATATTAGATCTAATGTTAATCCTAATAAGTCATCATGTATAGCAATCGAAAAATGAAAAATAAGAATTTGGGTTAAACATACTCAGCATTCATACAATAACGTTAGAACAGTAAACCGATAAATTTCCAAATCCTTGAGTGATTGCGAATATGTAGTTTATGCCTAGATCATATAAAAGAAGTGTTAGACATTTATCTATAACTAACTAGTAAAATCGTGGTTGTCGAGAGTCTTTTGATCTATTTCAACTTTTTCAATATACACATTATCGAGAATTCTTCTTATATTTTCTGCACGTAACGTACCAAAACCAGGGATTCGTGCTAGTTCAGCAACAGATGCATTCAGAGCTCGTTTTGGTGTCAAAAATTTTTTTAGCATTCTTACTGCAAGTTTATGACCTATGTTGGGCAAAGAAGACAGGACAGATAGTTGTTGAATGTATTCGATATTACCCTTTTTTATCTTCTTTAAGAAAGGACCATTACTTAGTCCTTCTCGCAATGATTTATCTACCATAGTCACAAGTAACTGTGATGTGTACTCGGAGGATGGTGTATGTATGATAGGAATTCGAAAACCTAAAGCTATAGTTGATAGAGCTTCATATACTTGTGGAATTTTATCTACATGTATTTTTAATCTATTATTATCTATCTCTGCAGGAATATCTAGGAGAGTCAGAATGTTTCCCTCTACAATTAATACTGGTTTAGAATAATGCTGCACAAGTTCTGAGCATTGGACAAATAACCGTCCATCGTAAATTGAACTTAGGAGATCATGAATCGTCTTTCTTTCTATTGCAGTTTCTGATGATATAATGTAGTCGCCTACTTTCAGTTGAGCAAAATCGATAAATGCGCCTGCTTGATGAAGTAGTTTTGGAATTCGGCTATTCCTTTCTCTTTCATCGACTACGATTCTTACAGCCACATCCTAATTACTCGAAGGGTATTAATGTGTCTAACTTGCAGACATCTATCTATTTATTTTACATTTTCAGTATTTATTATTACCCAAGCCTTATTACCTAAACTGGACTGCACTGATTATACTACAATCTTTTTAATTGATCCTAATTGATTGTTTTACAAAATGTACTTTGCCACGCAATAACAGATATGATAATAAAATGTTTGTACAAGCATAATTATGGTTATTTAATTAGAATTCGCATAGCTACTAGTTTGCCATATTATGTTGTATTAATTACAGTTTTGGACCAGTCGAAGTCATTCCTCCAGCATTACTCTGCATGCCGCGAATCATCTGGTTAATCTTGTTTTCGACCTCTTTTAGATTCTCTTTTACTCTCGTTTCTTGTTTTCCCAAGACCATAGCTCTTGTATTAGAAAGTTCTTTCCTTTCACCAAGTTCCTTCATCACCTCTTCTTTCCTTGATTTAATCAACAGTGGCCCGGCAGTCTTGTAGACTGCATTGTCTGCTTCTATTTTCTTTAACTCTTCGAGCGCTCTATCCGTTTCAACAATTTCAACTTCTACTTGTTGTTTTTGCATCATAATTGCCTGCAAATTCTGTTGGAGCTGTTGTAAGCGCGCTACCTGCTCTTTTAGCCACGGTGGAAGTTCTTGTTCACTCATATAACGCTCTATGTACAAGTTACCTGCATAAAATCATAACGCTAGTCGATAGTCATTCTCGAAATAATTCCATTTATCAAAAAATGGAGATAGGAATGGATTATAAAGAGATAATTAACAAACAATATTCCGGACATGTTGCATTATTTTTATGATTTGAACTAGAATTACCATTACATATTAATTGATTTTATTTCACTTGCGTAGTATACATAACCATAATAATCATCGAGGGAATTGCCTACTTATTTATAATTTGATTCTTTCGTAATAAATAAATTATGAATTATTATTTTTTTCTAGTTTAAGATCTTCATTTAGGACCTCATCTATATTGCCTAGTAGATTCAGGATACCTTCATAAGTCTAACAGAAAATACCAATAGTTTACAAGTAACCATAAATATTCATGAGATATCAAAACATCATGAACCAAAAACTGTATTTGGACCAAATCGCGGTCACTTCACAAAAGATACTCTGACAACGCTATACTTGGTATATCAAACTATATGTCTATATGATAATATTGGATAATATTGGATAAACATATTTGAGTTAGTTATTGAAATGTCATGATAACAGAATGATCTTTACAAAATCATCTAATTATAATCAACAATGTGTGATTTGCGACCAGTTTTATCTCTATATATTCTTCCGAATTCTGTCATTAATCTAAGATCTTTTTCATTAAATACTGTACCCTCTTTGCATACCAATTGTTCTCCTACACAACAACTACCACAAATCCCAATTCCACATTTCATATATCTTTCTAGGCTAGCCTCTACAGACACCGAATACTCTGATGCAAGCGCAAAAACTTTTTTCATCATCAATTCAGGTCCACAAGTATAAACCCTGTCAAACTTTTCTTCCTTGATAATGGTAGCCAATGTGTCAGTAGCAGAGCCTTTAAATCCGTAGCTTCCATCATCTGTAGTAACAATTACTTTATGTTTTGTATTTTTAAGAAAGCGGTTCGCTTGTTTTTCAAAAAATACTTCAGTCTTTGATCTAGCGCCCATGACAAAGGTGCTGTTAATCCCAAATTCATTCATCTTTGTCGCCAATCTCATTAAGGGGACGAGCCCTGTTCCTCCTCCTATGAGTAATGCTTTCTTCATGTTCTTTATAATTGTAAAGTGATTCCCATAAGGACCACGAATTCCAATAATCTCGCCTACCTTCTTGTTAAATAGCGCAGTTGATCCAAATCCGCCCTTACGTATGGTAATAGCTGCGTGCATCTTTTTATCAGATATCATTACGCTTAAAGGAAGTTCCTCTACTCTTGGAATCCAAACCATCAAGAATTGTCCTGGATGTGCATTTGAGCTCAATTTATCTCTAAAAATCAGTGTTCTAATACTAGGCGTTTCTTCTATAATGTTGTCAATATTAACTATTCTGATATGATCAATATTTATGTGCAAGTCCTATGAGCTCCATCGCGTTTTTTAATCCTTTTCTTTCCAAATATTTTTTTATCCCACTTGTAATTCTACTAAATGCAATGATTCCTTCATATCCAATTACGCTACCTAACTGAATTGCTGAAGCTCCTGCAAGCATGAACTCTACTGCATCTTCCCAAGTAAATACTCCTCCACAACCAATTACAGGAATTTTTAGTTTTTTTGAAATTTCATAAACACATCTAATTCCTATTGATTTAATAGGCTTCCCTGAAAGTCCACCTATTCTGTTACTAAGAATAGGCATTGAAGTTTCAATGTCTATGGTCATAGCTCGAATTGTATTGATAGCTGTAATTCCATCAGCTCCAGCATCTTTTGCAATCTGAGCAACAGCTATTATATCGGAATTCCCCACACCTACCTTGACAAACAATGGTTTTCTAGAATAAGATTTTACTGTCTTTATAATTCGGTTAACCATTTCGGGGTCGTCTCCAACTTCCATACCCATTTGTGTTACGTGTGGACACGATAAATTGATTTCATATCCACATATATTCAAATGGTCAAATTTTTTCACCATTGGTAAAAAGTCACTGTCGGTTGATCCAACAAGGCTTATTATGAGTGGGACTTGCTTATTAGAGATAACCTCTTTTGAGAAGGACTCTGCACCAGGATTTGAGAGACCAACGGCATTCAGATAGCTACCGTTCCCTAGAGAGACTACAGTAGGATTTTTATAACCTTCCATTGGCTGGGTGCTAATTGATTTGCTGACGACTGCCCCAACACCGTAACGATAGAGTTTGTTAAATAATTCTTGCGAAATGCCCAAAAAACCCGAAGCAAGAATAGTGGGATTACGAAGACTCAAGCTGGAAATATTCACTCTGAGTATATCATTGTTGTATTTTGAATTTTGTTTCAATTACCGTGCATCCTTCCTATACTATATATTGTTATATAATCATAAGACAACAATACATTTAAAGAAGATTTTAAATAATATATTGGGATATCTTCGTATTGACAAGTAAAACATTAAAGAAAGAACAAGATAAAGTGAGAAAATGTGCATTGTGTGATGCCATTTTGTCTCGCGTGAGAATTGTGAGAATTTGCCATGAATGTATAAAGTATGCAGATTGTTGCATAGGTCTAGAAAAAATTAAAAACTAGAGATCATAATATGTTTTAGTTTAGGATCTAAAATAAAATTTACTTATGTTAGTTAGATATCAGAAATAATAGAATCCCAAATTTTATTGCAAAATATGCCATCTCATATTTCCACCATTTTCAATGTATCGGTTACTGTAATTATTCCTATTACATCGCCTTTATTACCAACAAGAACACATTTTGAAAACCTCACTAGTGGTACTAATGCTTTGGCCGGTGTTGATACATCTACAACGGGTGGAGGAGGCTCCATAATAAATGAAATCATCATATTACGTATACTTTTTTCATCCTTTTCTACCATGCTTTTTGCTAACGCATCTTCACTTAATATCCCCACAACTCGTGAACCATCAAAAACTGGAATTTGACTAATGAAATTACTCCTCATCTTATGTATTGCAGTATTAAGAGTTTCATTTTTTTGTACTGAGATCAAATGTCTACTACAAATGTCCCCAGCTTTCATAGAAGTTGTGTGTTCTAATGAGGATAAAGCCTCAAAGATCTTTCTAGCAGTATCATAGCTAGGCTTACACCTGCCGGATTCTATCTGGTTAATCATAGAAGTGCTTATTCCAGTAAGAGAAGCGAGTTTTCTCTGAGTTATACCAAGCCTTATTCTGGCTTGTTTAACATATTCAAGTCTAGGAATCATTAAGTCATTTGATTTTTAGAACACATACACTTTAAAACCTTGACTTTAAACATTACAACTTACATTACAACTGAGTTTTATTCTATACTATGAGGCAATTCAGGTTGGTAATGTATCTTGGCAGAGATTATTGTTTTATTTGTATATTATTCCATAACATATGAGTAGTTTGTCGAAAAGGGAACTCATTTGATAGCCTTATATTATGTGTAAAAGAATTTTCTTTAATAAAGATAATGAGCATAAACGCTAATCAGACTAAATGGGACTCGGTAAAAAGATATAAACTAAAAAAAATGCTAAATGAACTTTCAAGTATTTCAGGACATGGAACAGAGCTAGTAACAGTCTACATTCCACCTCGGCGCCCAATTTATGATGTTATTTCACAATTGCGTAATGAGGCAGGAACGGCATCAAACATCAAATCCGACTTGACCAGAACCCATGTACAAGATGCACTAAGCAGGACAATTGAACATCTGAAACTCTTCAAAGAAGTTTCTGAAAACGGTCTTGTTGTTTTTTGTGGAGCTATACCTACGGGTAAAGGGTTTGGTACAGAAAAGATTGAGCTGTATTCTGTAATCCCACCCAAACCAGTACAGATCAACTTGTATCGATGCGACGATCATTTTTGGACTGATCATTTGGTAGATATGATGAAAGATGACAAAGTGATAGGAATCTTGGCTATTGACACACAAGAGACAGGGCTTGGAATTCTGACGGGTGATAGATGGGAAGTTATTGATTCTTTGACTTCAGGTGTTGCTGGAAAGCATAGGCAGGGTGGCCAGTCCGCAAGGAGATTTGAACGACTTCGTGACAATGAATTAAATGAATACTATCACAGAGTAGCGGACCATGCACAGAAGGTGTTCATCGACCAATTTAATGTCAAGGGGATTATCGTAGGAGGACCGGGTCCTACAAAAGAAAATTTCCTAAAAGAAGAATATTTAGATTATAGACTACAGAATCACGTAATTTCTACATTGGACACTTCTTACTCCGGTGATGAAGGAGTTAGAGAAATCATAGACAAAATCCAAGAGCAAGGTGTTATGACAGAATACCGTTTGATGGAAGAAAAGAAAATAATGAAGAAATTTATGAGTGAGGTTTATTCTGGGAAGGGCCTTGGTATTTATGGAATATTTGATACGATAAAATCCTTGCAGCAGGGATTTGTGGATACAATTATAGTTACAGACAATATTACTACTTTGAAAGTTGATATAAAATGCAATAGATGTGGCAATATTCAAGAAAGGTTTATTGAAAAGCACAGTATACCTTCGGTAAGGCAGGAACTTTTATCAATTCAATGTCCTGTATGCAAAGCTGTTGATTCTGAAATTAGTGAAAGAGACATTGTAGATTATTTAGAAGAATTGGCTATGATGACAGGGACAAAACTTGAAGTGATATCTGGAAAAACAGAAGAAGGCGCACAGCTAGCAAGTCTAGGAAAAATTGGAGCGGTACTCAGATTTAGGCCTACTGCTAGAACATAAATAAACATTCTTTCATAGTTTTGTTGCTATAACTGTATTAAATTATAATTTACATTTAGTCAACATATGCCAAATCGAAAAGTTATGATCGTCGAGGACGAACATGATGTTCTACTATTATATAAGGATTATTTAAAAATAAAGGGATATTCTGTTATAGCCACATCAACTACTGCCGATGAAGCACTACTCGATTACAAAAAATATAAACCTGACTTGTTAATTATGGATTACAGATTACCCGGAAAAAAGAACGGCATAGAGGCTGTAAAAGAAATTTTGAATCAGAATCCATCTGTTCGAGTCCTAATTGTAAGTGCCTTTGAAAATGTAAAGGCCGAAATTGCTTGCGACAAATTTTTCTCTGACAAAAATGTAGTAGTAATGATAAAGCCGTTAAAGCTTACAAAGCTAGTAAATTGTATTCAAAATATTTAGTGCCAATTTTTTGTTCTCAAAATAAATGTGATAAATTTAATGGATATGAGAATTTAACACATTTAGATCCCTTACTGCCAAATAAGCAGTTAGCGAAAATTTTAAATATTTTCATATATTAATTTCATTTATTGTGCGCCAACACAAGAAGTAATTAGAAATGTTCATTGTAAAAAAATTGGGTAAAAATGGCAGTTGGAATGCGATCAGTTTAATTGATGAGAATGGCTCATTTCGAGGAGAAGCAAGATTTCAATCGAAGAAAGAAGCATTGAAATATCTACAGGAATATAATAAGAGAATGAAAAATCCTCAAGAACTCAAGGTATTTTCAGAATGATCAAATGTAGCATTAGTGAACAAATTACCTGTTAATTTAGCAGTAGTAAAATGAACAACTAATTTTATGTGCGAGTACTACTTAGTGATTAATACACTTTGAATTATAAATAACCAAAATTAAATAATAATAGTAGTAATAATAATTCCTTTACAGCATCCTATTTTTTGAGGTATTTAATTCGAGTCATTTATTTACTACATGAAGAAAATAACATTATGTCTATTGAGAACATATTACAATTACCACAAAGGAAACTTATTGTATCACAAACGGAGATTGACCTAAGCACAAAAAACAAAAATGAGATTTTTATATTAATGGTTCACGAATCGCGTGGTTCAGCAGGGGGAAGGGGCGGTGGTTCTGGCAGCAGAAAAATTGAGAAAATCATTGGATTTTCATGTGAAAATGGCATATGCACTAAATACTTTGAAACTGAAGATAATGAAAGAATCCAACAGTTTGATATTCCGTACAGTGCAGTTGCAATGGAAATAAAGCTCTCAATGGGGGGACAATTAGTAGTACAAGGTATAGCGGATTTGGAATTAATCAAATCTTATCAAGATTTAGCAAAAATAAAGTAAGTAAAATATCTAAAAAATCCGAGCTCATTTATTTATACGTTCTATTATGATCGAGTAATAAGACTTGGAGAGGTTGGCGATTCTTGAACGCAATTTGAACTTTATGATTGAAAACTTTTAAAATACTTGTTTTGAATTCATTAACAAGGAGGAGAGGAAGACTTTATGAATTTAACGAAGAAAGAACTAAGGCAAAAAGAGAATCAGGAGCGCTTGTCCTACACTCTGAATACATTAGAAAGTATTATTAAAAATCATGACATAAGAAGGACAACACGAAATTTGGTAAAAGAAGTATCTGATGCGCTTAGGGATGAAAAATCTGGTAGTATTTATGTTCGAGCATCGAATGCAATAAGCATATTAGATTCAGCAACCCAGAATCGTCAAATGGAATCCTATATCAGGACAACACTATGGCAAGTTGTCTCAGCCCTAGAAAGTATTAGGGAATAGCAATAAGAGTGGATTGTTGAATTCCATCATATTGACAGGTATTTAGTTATGTTAATGTTGAGAGCGAAATATTACAATCTGGTTATTTGCTTCTCCTAGTGCAGTAAACTCTTGAAAAAAGTATGATTTCAAACCAGAATGCGGATGCGATATTAACAAGGTCTGATCTAAGAATACAGTATTTTTAGAGATAATCCATTTTTAATTAAAGATATAATTATTAACAAACAAAACGAAACATAGTTCAAGAACCAAAGTAGGATCTTCCGTTCTATATGCAGGTGGTACTGCCTAATAAATTATTATATTGTATATTGCATAAAATTTCTACTAAAGGGAATGGTTTCAATCTAAATTGGAGAGTGGACTACATAAGTCATAGCCTCAGTTAATTATTGATATATTATTCACTGTTTCAAAACGTTAAGTTTAATACTATAATTACTCCTAATGCTAATTTCGATAGGCAAACATAAAATAGAAGTGAGAGGGATCAAATAGTTGTACCAGATAATAGTAGTATTCTAGAATAAATAAAATATTTTAATTTTTACTCTGATACTTTACCAAATGAGAGACCAACATCATTAAAAAATCATTAAAAAAGATAATACAGCCGATATTTGTATGTCGTAAATTTTGTCCTTTCTGCCATTCCTTATAATATCTTCTATGTATAGCATATCATTATCATACAGACCACCAAATAATCAAATCTACGAATCCACTTTCATCTGTCTATGAAAATTATGATATTAGTATCGGATTAGTTTTCCTATTTTTGAAAGGTTAAAACATAATATTTTCTGTCATGATGGTGCGACATAGAATCGACTACTATTACTTCTATTTTTTAAGCGGAACGAAAAAAATTGCAGTGACAGATAATGACTCTTGTAGTCAGCTTTCGTCTAAGTATATGATTGAATCTATTATGCCTTGTATTTATTAACGTTCCTCCTGATTAAGATGAAGATGATATACTAATCCCAGTTTTTTCGAAAACTTGCATCATTATTTATCTTGAACCATTATTTATTAAGAGTAGCATCTATCAATAAAAGGATAAAATAGTATTGAATTTAAAATAATAGATATGTCTAATGAGGACCAAGAACACAACTTAGAAAGAATGGCCTCTGCAATTGAAGATTTAATTTACATGGGGGTAATTAAATTTGGCAATAATTTAGATCAAGAAGAAAGTGCTATTTTTTCTCCGCAATTCTCAATTATTATGTCAAACGTAAAGGCAGATATGAAGAAATCTTCAAATACAGTTGATGATAATATGAAACTCTTGTATTATTCACTTTTAATTTACCTCAATGAACATCTTAAATTACCAAAATCTTTAACAATGGCTCTAGGCAATGATATTGAAAAATATCATGAGCAGATGCAAAGTATGAAATTAATTTCAAATTATGTTTCTATATTACAAAATATTTTTGAACGGGCAAGTCAGTGAAAGGTAGTAATTCGATTGCTTTAACCTCACAAACAAGCATCAGTTTGGCTTGAGTCAATACGACTATCCACAGTTACATTAAGTTACTTTATAACATTTCAAATAGTAGCTTGACAAATACAATTGGCTAATACTTGTTGAATTTTTATTTTGGATAAGGTATATTGCAAACTCTAATAGACGAGGTCATTTATTAAAGACAACTCCCTGTTAAGCATGATTATTTACCCATCATTAGATAGAGATTATTAACTATTTTTACGTAGTGAGAAGAATACTCATGTCTTCCGAATATAAAAACTCATACTAAAAAAGGTGGCTAGTGAGACCACATATAACTTGTAGAACGAACAATTGAAAGCAATTATTATATTTCATTAACATAAAGTGCTAGGATAGTTTAATTTCTGATGAAACTTGCATTTTGCATTGTATTTTAATGTTATTTTATTACATGCATTAATATGATTCTAATAGATTTTCATTACATATGATCGATGCTAAAAGTAAGAAAGAAAAGAGATTTGATCCTTTAGTGACCGTTTTTTGGAAAGATGATTATGTAATGATGATCGATCAAACCAAATTACCAAATAGGCTTTCATACATTAGATGCCTAGATCATAATGAAGTTGCGAATGCAATAAAAAAAATGGTGATAAGAGGCGCTCCTGCTATCGGGGTTGCAGCAGGATTTGGTCTTGCTCTTACTGCCGTTCATAGCTCAGCAAAAAGTGTCAATGAGTTAAGAAATGAGCTTGATATAGCTTTCAAGGTCTTACAGTCTTCGCGTCCTACGGCTATCAATTTAGTTTGGGCATTACAACGGATAATGAAAACATCTAAGGAAAGCAAGAGTATTGATGAGGTAAAAAAAGCTGTTCTTAATGAAGCTCTTAAAATGGCAGATGAGGATATTCAAACCAATAGAAGATTAGGAGCTACTGGTGCGAAAATTTTGAAAGATGGCGATGTAATTATGACACATTGCAATGCGGGTTCATTAGCAACAGTAACATATGGAACAGCTCTCGGAGTAATAAGAGCTGCGGAGGAATCTGGCAAACATATTAGGGTCATAGCTACAGAAACTCGACCTGTAATGCAAGGTTCAAGATTGACAGCGTTTGAGTTACAACATGATGGTATTGATGTGAGTTTGATCCCAGATACCGCTGTTGCATATACAATGTCTAGTCGAAAAATAAGATATGTAATAGTAGGAGCAGATAGAGTTTTGCGAACGGGTCATGTTTTCAACAAAATCGGAACTTATCAAGTTGCCATCATGGCAAACCTTTACAATATTCCGTTCTATGTTGCCGCCCCACTTTCTACTTTTGATTTTGAAAATAGTCAGAAAAATGTCATAATTGAGGAACGTCCAGCAGAAGAGGTAATAAGAATTGGAAGAAAGCGGATTGTTCCAAAAGGTATCAAAATCTTCAACCCAGCGTTTGACATAACTCCCCCTGAATTAATTGCTGGTATTATTACCGAAAAAGGCATCTTAAAACCCCCTTTTGAAATTAATCTCAATAGATAACATATCTACATAAATAAAAGTATTTAACGTCTAACTGCGCTTTTTGTTTGAGGCAAATGTCCACTGGAAATGTTACTTCAGAACAAGTCTATTCAGCATTGAGGAAATGCATGGATCCAGAGATTCCTGTAAATGTAGTAGACTTAGGTCTGATTTATGATGTCAAGATTAATCCTAAAGACAATGTAGATATCAAAATGACTATGACTACACGAGGATGTCCACTACACGACACTCTTGTAAGTGATGTAAAAAGATATGTAAGCAAGATTAATGGTATTGGCAATGTTAATGTAGAAATTGTTTGGAATCCACCATGGAGCATCGATAAAATGGAACCAACAGTCCGAGAAAAAATGGGATTTGGCAAACCAAAACTTCGATTTCAGATAGATTATGAAAAATACAAACCTATGAAAATAGGAGAGTTTTCAAAGCAAGATGATGGTTCATTGATTATTATGAATGAAAAACATCGCGGATTTATGGTTAATGATGCAATAGTGAATTTCTGGAAAACATGCGATGGAACAAAGACAGTTAATGAATTAGCTGACCAATTTTCTGCAAAACTGGGAATGCCTAGACAACAGATCGAACAGGAAGTGGTGCAATTAATCCAGCAACTATTTGAAGCAGAACTCCTCAAGCCTGATTAGGAATAAGATAATAATTTGTGGATTTAAAATTTTATGATATGGATTTTAACATTAATTATTTAGTTAATGCTGAGTCATCCAAAATTATTGTGGAATTGGGTTCTGGGGATGGACGCCTTTTGGAGGAATTGGCAAAGAATGATGATTCCGAATCTCTATACATTGGAATTGAGAAGGATGAGAAAAAATGTGAAGATGCCAAGTTGCATATTAGTCATAAAAATGTTAGAATAATTAGCGGTGCTTTTGAAGACATTCTTCCAAGATTCCCCAATAATTCACTTGATCGGGTTATTGCTGTATTACCTTCTCCTGATTTTATAGATTATGATAGATATCAAATATGGAAATCATTCTACAGTATCGTTGGTTTAAAATTAAAAGGTTCGGGCTCATTTCAGCTTATTACAGAAATTACTCATCATTTGTTGCAGCCAGTAACAGATATCGCATATGAAAAATGGGTCAATCGACTTTCGATGATCTTCCAATCTATAGGATTCGAGGTCATAAGTAAAGAAGAAGGTGCTCCTAGCGAATATTCAACAACGTATCTAGACTATTTTAGAAGTGATCCAGAGAGAATCCGAATCGCTACTTTGATCTTTAGAGTAGTAAAAAAACAATGGACAATATAAATAAGGACTAGTATTTTAATTAACCAGTAATTGAAAATATATTATGCTTTCTTGTCTACGATAAGTAGAGGAAGAAAATAAATGTACTAAATTACATCTGCTTTGTAAAAAAGGATAAATAACATCAAACTAGAATTACTAATTGTTCTTCATAACATGGAAAAGAAAGACAGAGAGAAGTTCTCACGAGTAATATTGGCCTTAAATGAAATCGTTACTAGTAACTGAACTGTATAGGTAGTGACTAACTCTCTTTGATATAAATAGAAATAAAAGACGAATACAACATAACAAATCATGTTACGAGATCGTTAAGTAAATCAACTTCTAGATATGACAGTATATAACGTCTTTTTTTGACATACGAATGTAAAATCATGTTAGATTAGAAGACCAATCTTTCTCTTTTTTAATCTTATGCCGCATCTTGTTATGATCCATCATGCACTGTTTCGAGCAAAAATTTGATCCACAGTCTACACTCAAACATGGAACTGGATCAACATCATTGAATTTTCCATTACAATATGTACAAAATGATTCCAAGAGCGGATGATTGCGATTACTGTAATCAGAGCCACATCTTCGTTTTTCTTTCAACCATAATATAGAAAGTTTTAATTTCTCAGCATAAGTCAGAGATTTATCATACGCCTCAAAGAATCCAGGGGCATAAAATTGTCTTATAAATATATATCCCTCAGGATATCTTCTTGAATTGGATTTAAAAGCTACTAGCCATTTTTCAGATAATACAATTTCGTCTTCATTGAATGCAATCCTTTTTTCTTGAATTTTTCTTTGGTCATTTTTTTCACTCAATATATAAGCCATAATTTGATCAAATAAATAAATGATTAATCTTTGTTCTCATTAATGCAGTAACAGACTTAAAATGACAGCTATATACATTCTTGAAACCCTATGGCCATCCTCTAATAAGTACGAATTAGTTAAGTTTTCAAATTTAGTATTAATTCACTGATAGAGGAAAATGTGGGTGACGTCATTATTTTTACTCTACAAGTAGTTTACTTGTAATATCTTTTACCACTATTGACTTTGTATTAACAAATTCCCGAATGCCAAATTCTGATAGCTCTCTTCCGATACCTGAATGTTTTATACCTCCAAATGGAAGTCTAGGATCTGACTTCACCATTTCATTTACTGATACAATGCCGCTTTGGATACGCCTTGCCAGACGTATGCCGCGTTCAATATTGTTCGTCCAAATGCTTGCACCGAGCCCAAATTCCGAATTATTTGCTTCTATAATAGCCTCTTCTTCGTTATTAACAACTATAATTGGTCCAGCGGGTCCAAATACCTCTTCCTTTACAATCTGCATTTGATGACTTACGTTCGAGACTAGTGTTGGCTCATAAAAGTATCCCTCTCTGTTTATTGCATTTCCGCCAGTTAGTATATGACCGCCTTTTGATTTTGCATCATCAACCTGTCTGGCTAATATTTGCCTTTGACTTTCTCTAACTAAGGGACCAACAGTGGTTTTTGGATTCATTGGGTCTCCCGTAACTTCCGCTTCTATATTTTCTACGAATAATTTCGTAAATTTCTCTACAATATCTTTTACCACTATGAATCTTTTTGCAGCAATGCAGCTTTGTCCATTATTGAGAAGTCTGGATTGAGTTGCCATATAGGCAGTCTGATTTAGATCAGCGTCTTCAAGAATCACAAACGGGTCGCTTCCACCTAACTCTAGGACAAACTTTTTCAAATCTTTAGATGCTAGTTCAGCTACCCTTCTACCAGTATTAACGCTTCCCGTAACGGATATTGCATCAATATCTGATTGTATTAAAGCTTCTCCAGCTGTATAATCTCCAATTATGGATTGAAAAATATTATCTGGAAAACTTGCCTGTTTAAAAGCGTCTTCAATTTTTAAAGCGCATCCTAAACATACACTAGAATGTTTCAAAATCCCCACATTACCAGCAGTTATTGCAGGAATGGCATACCTCATTACCTGCCAAAAGGGAAAATTCCATGGCATAATACCCGCAACAATACCAAGAGGCTCGAAAGAGACAAAGCTCTTTCTAAATTCTGTTGGAATCAATTCATCCCTCAGAAAAGATTCTGCATGGTCAGCATAGTAATCACAAACCCAGGCACACTTCTCGATTTCAGCCAATGATTGTCTTATTGGTTTTCCCATTTCTTCTGTAATCAAGGCTGCATATTCGTCTTTATTTTTTCTCATTATTCTGCCTAAATTTCTTATAAAAACAGTGCGTTCAGAGATATCTACATTTTTCCATTTCTCAAAAGCATTCCTCGCACTTTTTACCCGGCTATTGATTTCTTCCACAGAGATGTTATTGTAACTTGCGATAATTTTTCCAGTCGCAGGATTAATTGTCTCAATCTTCTTAGACATAGGATAATTACAAGTTACACATAATAAATATATTCCAAATACGTAATTAAATTAAAAAATTTATATTTCATCGATTCTGTCCACGTAGTGCCATTTATCAGGATAAAAAATACTGCGTATATGAATTGTGCATTAAGAATAATAAGTAAGTGCATGTCAACTGCAAAGTAGCAGGAGCTTCAAACACTGACCCTATTATAAATTACAAAAAACAGCAAATATTATAAATCGGTGATTTTCGTTCTCCAAATGTAACAAAAATTTCTTTTCAATAAACACCAAAAGAAGCAATTTCTTTTGACGAGTGATGTGATGTATCCCGCGGGCAGGATTTACCCCAAATTGGTTTGGCCAATCTTGTTTGAGCCTGCGACTCTTCGGTTACTGCAACCTGTTTGCCCGATAGGCTGCTTCACGAGGTCAGCTAATAAGCCGACATACTACAGCCGAAAGCTCTACCAGGCTGAGCTACCGCGGGACATGTCCGTTTGCCATAGGTATCACATATATTTGTGACTGATTAATTCAAGCTAGAAGAAAAATAGTCAAAATAATAAATCTTCTTTGCATTCGAAGACAACTAATAGATACTTACTTTCGGACAATATAAAAACGATTAAGATAATATCATATATAGGTTCAACATTAATAAGACATAAATATTTCAGTATATAACTACGTCGAAATTGATTTCCCAGAAAAAACTAAAACTATGTATTCATGTGCTAAAATAGTTATTTCTTTTAATCTCCATTTGTAATTTTTTTGAATTTCTGTTCCAATTCTCATGTCATTTTTGGCGATGAATGCATTCTCTGATAATCGTATTTAACAAACATAATCTAATCATTAGAGACTTTTTATTATTTTCAACACTGTTTATGCTCATTACAAGAGTTACTCTTTTAACAAAGAGAATACATATCTGCTCTACCTTTGTTATTTATTAGATGCCTTTTGAAGATATTAGAGAATACCTACTAGCACTGGAGAAATCTTCGCAATTAAAAAGAATAAAGACACGTGTGAGCCCCAATTTAGAGATAGCTGAAATAATGAGACGCTGCATGTATATGGGGGATCAACCAGCTCTATTATTTGAAAATGTAGAAGGGTCAACAATGCCAATACTAGGTAATGCTTTTGGCAGTATACGAAGGTTACAAATTGCCCTTGAAACAGAGGATTTTACTTCGCTAGGAGAACGCATAATTGGCTTAACGAAAATGAAATTTCCTTCTAGTACCTTAGGGAAGCTCAAAATGTTACCAAAACTATCAGAAATCTCCGAATACGGTCCAAAATACGTTGACTACGGACCAGTAATGGAGATCATTCAAACAGATAAGCTGGATTTACGTTCGATACCAATCCTAAAATCATTCCCTCATGATGCTGGTAAATTCATAACATTTGGGCTGACGATTACCAAACATCCGGAAACTGACAGCCGAAATATCGGAATCTACCGTATCCAAGTTCTAGATGAGAATAAAGCAATAATGCACTGGCAGATTCACAAAAGAGGAGCGCACCATTATGAAATAATGAAAGAGAGAAAGGAACCAATTGAAGTTGCTATAGTTATAGGCGCTGATCCTGCTACGATCTTTAGTGCAATCGCGCCGGTCCCTGAAGGTCTTGACAAATTCTTATTTGCGGGAATTATAAGAAAAAAAGGAGTTAAACTTGTAAAGTGTAAAACAGTTAACCTAGAAGTACCTGCCAACGCTGAAATTGTTCTTGAAGGATATGTAGATCCTAGTGATATGCGTACGGAAGGACCATTCGGTGATCACACTGGGTATTATACACCTCCAGAACCCTTTCCCACATTTACAATAACTGGAATGATGCAAAGAAAGCAGCCCATTTATCTAACTACAGTAGTCGGTAAACCCATTCTGGAGGATGCCTATATTGGAAAGGTTATAGAACGTTCAT
>JAICSL010000307.1 GCA_025936955.1 Nitrososphaeraceae archaeon | reverse complement strand
CAAATAATACAACTGTAAGAAAAACTGTTTTCTTTCATTCTTTAATAAATGCTTTAGTTAATTTAATACATTTGATAAGGAACTAACATACAATTAGAATTTCAATTGTTTTTATTATTCAAAATATATTAACAGGTATTTCAATGTATAAAACATTATAGAAAATTTTATGTGAGGGCTTGATAGATCAAAAATTGATATCGGAGAATAAAATTGATTCAATAAGTAAAAGATTGTCTTATATTCTCAGACACAATCCAAAAAGGTTTAAGGTGTGCTTGGATGAAAAGGGTTGGGCTAATCTGGATGACGTTTTAGATGGATTACGTTCTTTTGGGGATATTATTGATTTGGAAAAAGAGGATCTGCTTAATATGGTATCCAAACAAAGAAAGGCAAGATTCAATATATACAATAATAAAATAAAGGCAAATTATGGTCATACTGTCTTTATAAAAGAAATGGATGTGGTGATGCCTCCTGATGTTCTTTATCATGGAACTGCCAGAAGATATCTAATATCTATATTGAGGAATGGTTTAATTCGAATGCAGCGTCAATATGTGCATCTTTCTGTCGATTTGGATATTGCAATAGTAACAGGAAAACGAAAAGATAGAACTCCTTCAATTATTCAGATAGATTCAAAGACTGCATATCAAGAAGGTATTTTATTTTATAAAGGATCAGATCGTATTTTGCTTTCAGAAAATCTATTACCAAAATATTTGAAAATAATTAAGATAGACAAAATTTAGATTTAATCTAATTTAAAAGTAAAAAAATACTACTTGCTGTAAATATATTTTTTTTAAGTTATTATTTAACAATTTTTACTTCGGCATTATCTCTTTTTCCTATTTCTTCTTTTGACCTGAGAATATTTAAGGCAGAACCAGCACGGAACCACTCTATTTGAGATTCATTATAAGAATGCCCCAAGGTAATTGTTTCCACATTTCCATCTTTATGATATAATATGCAATTAACAGGAGATTTAGGTTTAAGGTCATTTAGATTGATAATGTCAACCCTATCATCTTCCATAATTTTATCATAATCCAAAGGATCAGAAAAAGTTAACGCAAGAATTCCTTGTTTTTTTAGATTAGTTTCGTGTATTCTTGCAAAACTCTTGGCAATAACTGCCACACATCCAAGATATCTAGGAGTCATTGCTGCGTGTTCTCTACTACTGCCTTCTCCATAGTTCTCATCCCCTATTATAATCCATTTTAGACCTTTTTCCTTATATTCTCTAGCTATGTGGGCAAATGATTCGATCTTGGTGTTTAGATCGTTTTTGCCTATTCCAACTTTGTCATCATAATAAGCATTTACTGCGCCAAGTAGTAGATTATCGCTTAGTTTATCCAAATGGCCTCTATATATCAGCCAAGGGCCTGCAGGAGATATGTGATCGGTTGTACACTTCCCTTTCACTTTTGCAAGTACATATAGTTGTTCTAAATCTTTACCATCCCATTTAGAGAAAGGTTGAAGTAATTGCAATCTATCGCTGTTTTTGTTGATTTTTATCACTATGTCATCAGGATTATTTGATGGCTCAACAAAGATATCATTCACCTCTTTGAACCCCATTGCGGGTATTTCAGGAGCAGTTTTGGGAGGCGATAATTTAAATGGAGATCCATCTTCTGCTATTAGCGAATCCTTTAGTGGATTGAAAGAAAGCCTACCTGCAAGAGCAAGAGCTATAACAAGTTCCGGGCTCCCAATAAAGTTCATAGTTTCTCGCCTTCCATCATTTCGTCCCGGAAAGTTCCTATTATAGGAAGTAACAATCACGTTTGGTTCGCCTTTCTTCAATTCGGGCCTATTCCACTGGCCAATGCACGGACCACATGCATTTGCCAATACATTAGCTCCAATATCTTTTAAAAGTTGCATCTGTCCATCTCTTTCTATAGTTGCACGAATAAGTTCAGAACCAGGTGTTACTTGTAAAGGTATTTTTGTTCTTATACCTCTTTCTTTAGCCTGCTTAGCTATATCAGCTGCACGTGACATATCCTCATAAGATGAATTTGTGCAGCTTCCTATCAAACTGACAGAAATTGAATCTAAATAGTTATTCTTTTTTACTTCTTCAGCCATATGTGAAATAGGTCTTGCAAGATCTGGTGTATGAGGGCCGACTATGTAAGGTTCAAGGTTTGATAAATTTATTTCAATCAATTGGTCAAAATACTTTAGAGCATTTCTAGGATCCGATTCTATTTCTTGTTCAATTTCTTTATCCTGCATTAATAAATCCATATTCTCATTTGCGAGATCTGCTATAGGACCACGTCCAGTTGCCCGAAGATACGTATCCATGGTTTTATCATATGGAAATATAGAACAAGTTGCACCAATTTCAGCACCCATATTTGTTATGGTTGCCTTGCCGGTACAGCTAACAGTCCTCGCACCTGGTCCGAAATATTCGATTATTGCATTGGTTCCACCTGAAACTGTAAGCTTTGAGGCAACATACAGGATGATATCTTTTGGAGCAGTCCAGCCATTTAACTTTCCTGTGAGATAAACCCCTATGCGTTTAGGATACAATAATTCCCAAGGCATTCCTGCCATCACTTCAGCTGCATCAAGCCCCCCTACACCGATAGCAATCATTCCAAGTCCGCCCGCATTTGGAGT
>JAICSL010000021.1 GCA_025936955.1 Nitrososphaeraceae archaeon | reverse complement strand
GTAGGTTCCGCAGTAAGTACATTTACCGTTATCACATGGGCTAATAAAGCAGCTTAGCTCGAAACTCAATTCAATTCAATTCAATTCATTCACTATTGTGCACATGTTGCATGCCTAAAATATATCCTGATCTATTTGAGAAAAATACTTTAATAATTCACTGCTACGACAATAGATAACATTCTAAAACAATTTAATCGCTATAGAGATCGTGCAAAAGTAGTTTATCCAAAATTGTCAATTTTTATATCTCAAATTATGCACCGGCAATCGCTAATAAAAAGATAGTAATGTAAAACAATTCGAAAATGCATTTTTCTGCTGCTTTTTGTATATAACAAACTACATAGGCGAAAGAACTGTCAAGGTAAACCATCCTCTTTCATCAAGAAAGTTTTGCCTTACTTCAAATCCACTATCGCTTGCTAAATCATATATTTGTTTCAGATCATATTTATACGAGTTTTCTGTATGGATACTTTCATTTTCTTTAAAACTGAATGTTTTATTTCCGCCTTTAATATATACATCTTGATCCCTTTTTGAAACTAAATGCATCTCTACTCTGCCCAAATTTTCATCATAATATGCATGATGATTAAATGATTCCAGATCAAATTCCCCTCCTATTTCGCGGTTGATTCGAGCTAGGAGATTAAGGTTGAATCTCGCAGTTATCCCAGCCTTATCATTATATGCTCGATTCAATATTTCCTGGTTCTTTTTAAGATCAAATCCTACTAAGAACATATCATTCTTGTCAAGTCTGTCCCTGACCATTTGTAGGAAAGAAATTGCTTCTACAGGCTCGAAATTACCTATGCTTGAACCTAAAAAGAGCACCAGTTTTCTGTCTGGAACGTGATATTGTTCATTTATGAATTCGGCAGCTTTCTTGAGTCCGATGGTGTAATCAGAAGAAATACCTATAATATGCAGGTTCAAAAAATCCGAGGATAACTTACGAATACTATCATGCAGAATAGTATGAGAGACGTCTATTGGAAAATAATAAAGTTCATCATGATCTTTGATCAATGATTGTAGTAAGATTTTTGTCTTTGTTGAGCTTCCGCTTCCTAATTCTATTATATTAAGTCTTCTTTCGGTCAAATTGATTATGTCTGTTGAATATTTTGTCAATACGGACGCCTCAGTGCGAGTCAAATAATATTCTGGTTGAAGGCATATTTGTTCAAAAAGTTGTGAACCTATGTGGTCATACAAATATTTGGATTGTATATTCTTAATTTTATTCCCAAGTCCTTCTGTAATATCTTGTATAAATTGAGAAGTATCTAGTCCTGATTTGGTCTTTTGCATTATTGTATATCTCCCATCTTACAAAAGGTACGTTAATCTATTCTTTTCTTTTCTCTTTTCGCTCTATTCAGATTCTTATTATTTACGTTTCCTTAATTTAAATATCCATATTATTATAAAATGTGCTCTATTAATCATAGGAAAGAAGGTTTTTACTATCTTGAAAAGTACACTATTTATCCATATTGGTGTATCTATTACCTTTATGCTATTTAAAGAAATATAAAATTATTAATTAAATTATAACTCTAATCATGTATGAGAGGTTAGTATTGTCGTCTAATTCTATCATTCCTAATATTTAGTACTGTTCTTTTAGGTATATTCCTCATCCCGAATTGCATCTAGAATATGATGTAAAGAAAATGTGTATTACTACTAGATCTCATATCACGTAATCTCCAAATAATTTTCATGTCATTACTTGTGGTATGGGCTATTGATTTTTAATGAACAATTCTTTATTGTAATCGTGGTTGTTCTCATTTTATTAACGGCCTATTAATTTAGACTGGTGTAATTCTATTCTGAATCGGTGTATATTCACAACCCATAGGACCACAATATCTGCCTACGTAGACTGCCTGTGGACGATAAAGTGCTGGTTTAGGAGCTGCTTGTGCAAACTTTTCCTCAATCACATGGGACGCCCAGCCCGCAATTCTTGCAATTGCAAAAATTGGAGTATTAAGATCCATCGGAAATCCCATGCTGTAATAAAGCGATGCACTGTACAAGTCAACATTAGGATAAATTCCTTGGTTTTTATTTTCATGCATATATTTTTTGGTGGCATTTTCAACTTTTTCAGTAATGTCAAACCACTGGTTATTTTTTCTCGTTGATATTGATCTTGAAAGTCTTGAGAGTACTTCAGCCCGAGGATCTTTGGTTTTGTAAACCGCATGACCCATGCCCATGATCCTACCTCTGTGTTGTAATCTATTTGTAACCCACCTTTCTACGTTATCAGGGTTACCAATTTCAAGGAGCATTTTCATTACTTGAATATTTGCTCCTCCGTGGAGTTCACCGGATAATGCACCTACTGCACCACTAATAGATGCATACATATGCGCTCTAGTGGAGGCAATTTCTCTAGCAGCAAAAGTTGATGCATTAAAGCTATGCTCCGCATGCAATATAAGACAAATATCAAATACCTTTGATTCATCCTGTGTTGGCTTCGTTCCATTTAACATATATAGAAAGTTTGTTGCATGTGAATCGTTATCTAACGCATTTATAACTTGTTGTCCATTTCTAATCCTGTTCCATGCAGCTACAATTGCAGGGATCTTTGCTATTAGAACAATTGCCCTTTGAATGTTGTATTCTTTTGAATCATCTTCAATATTTAGATCATAGTCAGCAAGCTCAGCAACACAAGATTGAAGCACATCCATTGGACGTGATCTCTTAGGATGGTTTTTCAGATTATTTACTATCGATTCTGGTAGGTTCCTAGCTTCCTGCACTCTGGAAGAAAAGTCTAATAATTCCTCTTTGTTTGGAAGTTCGCCAAACAATAAAAGATAGGCTGTTTCTTCGAATGTAGAATGATTAACTAGATCTAAAATGTCATAACCACGATATATTAGTTTACCATTATCAGCATCAATAGAGCAAATCTTTGTATCAGCAACCTCAATATTTCTCAAGCCGATATTTCTTGCGTCCATATGTATTGATACTTCTCAATTTTATATATTAAAGTAGTGCTAGTTACATGTGGATAAGGTGAGTCAAATAGAACGATGAAACAAGATTAGTTTATAGCCAGTTAATTATCTATATTGTTAAATTTAGGTTCATTATGATCTGTTCAGTTGCGAACTATTTTATCACCCTAGCGTGATTAGCATTTCGTCTTGGGTAAGAAAATTGTTAACAAGAAAGTATATACCATCGCCACACTTGGCTCACATTGCTCATTGCAAGTACTGAAAGGTGCAAAAGAAGAAGGATTCAAAACACTACTTATATGTGAGAGAAAAAGGCTTAACCTCTACAAAAAATTCAACTTTATCGATGAAATGATTGTAGTAGAAAAATTTAATGAAATTTTAGATAAAGCATGTAAAGAACGTCTCGCCAAAACTAATTCTATATTCATTCCCCATGGTACGTTGATTGCATATATGAATAATAAACAAATAGAAAGTATTAAAACTCCCTTTTTTGGGAACAAATGGATATTGAGATGGGAGTCAGATAGAAAATTAAAACAGAAATTAATGGAAGAATCGCGACTTAATACTCCAAAATATATAAGGTCTAAAAACGATATTGAGAAATTATGTATTGTAAAACTACATGGAGCAGCTGGAGGACGCGGGTATTTCCTAGCTTCTGACAAAAAGACCTTTGAAAAAGGAGCTAAGAAATTATTAGAACAGAAAACAATAGAGAACGAAGATGATTTGTATATACAAGAATATGTCATTGGAGTTCCAACTTACTTCCATTACTTTTATTCTCCTATCAATGATGAGCTGGAATTGATGGGCATAGATAGAAGATATGAATCTGATGTAGACGCTATAGGTAGAATTCCTGCTAAGAATCAGCTTTGTATCGAGTCAGAACCATCGTATAACGTGGTTGGCAATATTCCGCTCGTTTTAAGAGAATCATTATTAGAAGAAGTCTACGCAATGGGTGAACGATTCGTAAAATCTGCAAAACGTCTTGTTCCACCTGGTATGACTGGTCCTTTCTGTCTTGAGGGTGTTTATGATCGAGAAGGAAAGTTTTTTACATTTGAGTTTTCTGCAAGGATAGTTGCGGGAACAAATCTTTATCTTAATGGTTCGCCTTATTCGGGATTAATTTTTGACAAACCTATGAGTATGGGGAGAAGGATAGCATATGAAATAAAAAGAGCGAATATGAAAAAACGCCTTAATGAAATCCTTACTTAGGTTTCTTTTGTTCGTAGATTGACAATAAACTATTGGAGTTTTATTGTACAAAACTATGTAGTTAAATATGACTTTTGGCTTTATCCTAATGATATCGTCAATTTTTTAAACAACTATCATTTTATTCTATCTAATAATGCTTTATGAAATATATCTTGATGCAATTAGAAATAAAGAAAAAAGGATACTAAGTTTCAAAGATTCCGATCAGGATAAAATAGAATCTGAAGCGTTATCTAGATGGATAAAATATAATCCTTTAGCAAAACAGTGTATTTCTGCAGGAGTAGACAGCAGTTGGAATAAGCGTATTTTCCAGGGATTTGATATCTATATTGTAAACGCTGTTTCAGTGACAAGTGATAATATCATTCTGGAACGAAAATGGGAAAATAATCTAGGAGTGACAAGATCAAACTACTTAGAAGATAAAGCCTTGACCATGGAAGCAATAGTTACAGATGATTCCGCAGATGTGGTCGATATTGTTTCGGTTGACGGTTCACTGATTCCTAGGTTTGTCAAGAATAGACAATCCTTTACTTCTCAAATTGTTAATATTGTTAAAAGACATGATAATATAGTCTTTATTTCCAAGACTTCTGATAGTAGAGCACAGTTTTGTACTTTGAATTCAAAAGCTGGTGACATTTATTATTTTAATCGTATAGGAAAATCTGCAGGTTATAGTACTCCCTTCGAAAATAAAGAATATCTTGCATGCCGTTCTTTGATAGAAGTGTATGCAAGATTAAGAGATGGTACTCCAATGTTAAAGATCGAGATATGTGGCAGGACAAAAAGGAGTATAGAATCTGATATTAAGGAATTATTATGCATGCTATCATACCATAGCGTTGCAGGATATCCTTATTGCTTGAAACTTGCACATAAATATTGCAAGGTAAGTAACGACGATGTAAATAGACTCGTGAACATATATGGGTTTACAAATGAAATAGGCTCTAGAGATGTTCTTGGTGAATAATGAATTTGGAAATAGGCATTGTCATTGGAACTGCTAAACCAGATCATGTAATATTTGAGGCCAGGCGTCCAATCAGTCTTGGCGAATATGTTAGTATATTAGATTCACAAGGCAGAAAAGTACTGGGAGTAGTTGAATCCTCCTCTATTAAAAGTGATGCACTGAGTGATAGTATTTCTAACTTTGAACAAGCATTGGAAAGCAAGCAGGTGGCATCGGAGAATAGTCGCGATAAGAGTTATAAAGCAAACGTCAAAATTTTAGGCTTGCTTGATCAATTGCAAAAATGTAAAAGTATACTTCCCGAAATCCCTCCACTTCCTGGTACAGAAGTTTTTGAAGCAAAACCTGATGAATTGGAAACAATCTTTGATCCAGTAAAGGATGAGTGGTTGAAAATTGGAACATTACTTCGGCAAAAAGAAGTTGGTGTAAAAATAAATATTAATAAAGTTACTACTCGACATCTTGGGGTCCTTGCCATGACGGGAATGGGTAAAAGCAATCTCATCATTCTTCTTGCAAAAGCAATCTCAGAAATTCCTGGTACCATGGTTATTTTTGATTATCACGATGACTATAAAGGAGTCAATATGACAAACTTGAATTTTATTTCTGCACAGATAAATCCAAGGTTGTTAACTCCTGAAAAATTTGCAGAAGTGATAGAAATTAGGGACATGGCTGATATTCAAAAAATTATTTTGTCAAAAGCATTTGACGATGATCTTAGACATAGAACCGGAGATGAATTTTGGCAGGCCTTAGAAGAAAATATTGATAGACTACAAATTAGTGAGAAGCGGAACAAGGCTTCTGCAGAAAGAGTAAAGGAGAAAGTCAAAGAAGCACGAAGAAAACTCAGAAATATTCTATACGCAAATGCCTCAGACCCAGCGTCAATGATAAAGGAAGGCAGGATAAACATAATTAGCTTACTTGAGTTAAATGAGAAACAGGCCAATATAGCAATTGCCTTTTATTTGGAATTGCTCCTTGCCGATCGTAAGAATGCAAAAAATCAATTACATAATAATACCAATGATTTTATTCGGTTCAAGAATCCTATATTGGTAGTAATAGAAGAAGCTCACGTTTTTATTCCTAAACAGGAGTATACTGATACAAAGTATTTTGCAGCAAAAGTTGCAAGAGAAGGGAGAAAATTTGGCATGGGTCTAATTGTAGTATCGCAACGTCCACGATCAATTGATCCTGGGGTGTTAAGTCAGATGGGATCATTAGCAATAATGAAAATCATCCAACAGGAAGATCAAACTCAAGTAGCCTCTGCAAGTGAATCGTTAAGTACAAATCTAATAGAACAACTTCCTTCTCTTAATCCTGGAGAATCTCTCTTGATAGGACAATGGGTTAATTTACCGTCTTTTGTAAGATTATACGAGTCCAAGGACAGAAGAATGGGGGCAGACCCAGATCCTGTCGAGGAATGGAAAAAAAGCCGGATTCAACATGACTCGATTAGGGAGTCATCCAATTCATATTTAAGGGAAGGATATGTACAAGACTAGCCTATGTGGTCATCAATGTCAACTAGATCAATATGAGTAACATTTGTAAATTAATTTAATTATTAAATTAAGTTATATTATACTAAATATTATGCATCCAAAACGGAAATCAGTTTATGATAATTATAATTGATCTTCCAAACATAATCGAAAAGTAAAAACAAATATATTCTTATATTATATCTTTTTGAACCTACTTTGTTAATTTCTCATATATCAGATATTCATCTCGGATATTCACAATTCAATTTACAGGAAAGAGAAGAAGATATTTATGACGTCTTTGAAGAAGTAATAGATAAATCAATATCGGAACACGCAGATGTGGTTATATTTGCAGGTGATATTTTTCATACCCCAAGACCAACTGGATCATCTATAATTAAGTTATCAAATGAACTTAAAAAACTAAGGGAGCGGTCTATTCCTGTATATTTTGTTCTTGGAGAACATGATATAAACAGAATGCAAGATGTTCCTGTCCCCTATGTCTTTCACAATCTCAAGCTGGCAACCAGACTAAAGGAAAATCAGCCTATATTTTATAACGATACGACAATCTTTGGTTTTAATAAAGAGAGAAAAACTAACATAGATTATCTTCTGCAACAATTTAAAATTACTGAACGACTGGCTATGCAGAAAAAACAAAGTTCTGGAAAAGCTAAGAATATACTCGTACTTCACCAGGGTTTATCAGATTTTAACAAATTTGCAGGTGAGATGAATTCTTCTGATCTCCCTAAAGGATTTGATTATTATGCAATGGGTCATTTTCATGATCACATTGAAAAGAGATTTGATTATCTTGACGGGTTAATAGCATATCCTGGTTCGCTTGATTTGAGTCCTAGTGAAGGGATAAAAGAAGTTGAGAAAGGATTTCTATTACTGGATCTTTCAGCACAAGAGATAAATACAAACTGGATAAAAGTGGAAAATAAAAGAACACAATTTTCAGTAGATATAGATTATAAATCAATGGCAGACGAACTAACGATTGTTATCGAAAAAGCTATGAACTGCAAAAAAAAGCCTGTTGTATTATTAAGAATAATCGGAAAACAAATTGATCCAAAGGTTGTATCAGCACATCTTGTAAAGTTAAACACTTCATGTCTACATTACATTTGGCAACCTGTTGAAGAACAACAGGGGTCTGCTTTTACATATGACGGCAAGCCTATTGATATTGATACTGAGTTACAAAGACTTGCCAGGGATGCATTAAAGTCCGAGGATTTAGCATCTTTTGCCATAAATGATATTCTACCTTCAGCTGGTCGTGGAGATGCTGCTGCAACATTAGATATGATATGGACAGCTTATAATGATACAAAAATGATTGCTAACTATCCTAAAGGAGGAGATGGCAGGAAAAGTAAATGATAAAAGACATCAAAATAGATAACTTTATCTCCCATAAGAATACATTCCTGACTTTTAATAATGGAGTTACACTTTTTGTCGGACATAATGGCTCGGGTAAATCTAGTGTTATTGATGCAGTAACTTTCGCTCTATTTGGAGAACATACAAGGAAGTCCAATAAGAACATTATACGAAGAGGCTCAGGTATGTCTTATGTTCAATTGAATTTTTCTGTAGGTTCAAGAGAATATAGCGCCTACAGACAATTAGCCGCATCTGGACAGTCGCTATCTGCAAAATTTGAACTTGTTTCGGAAGCAGGTAACGCTATCAATCGACCGATAATATTCGGTGAAAGAAAACAATTTGGTGAATCTATGAGCGCAGAGGTTGCAAAGGTATTAGGTATGGATTACAAGAAACTGAAAGTAGCTGCAATAGTACAACAAGGAGAGCTTAGTAAAATAATAGAATCGCAACCAAAAGAATTCAAAGAGCTATTGAATAGTTTGATAGGTATTGATAGATTGGATCTTGCTTATCAAACAATGCGTGAAGTGATTGATGGCTTTAGAGAAAGATTGCGTGACAATAATGGAGGGTTCGATGATAAACAGATTGAATCAATTAAAAGAGCAGTTGAACAAAAGATGGTGTCTCTTTATGATGCCGAACACAGCATTATACAACTAGTAAATCTGAGAAACAGTGTTGTTACTAATTTAGCATATCTCGAAAAAGAGATCGAACGTATGGAGCCATTGATACTACAGTCAAGAGAGCTGCAGACCACGGAGGATTCACTTGTTAAATATGTAAACGAAGGAAGAGACTGTATTGCAAACGAGATTAGACGAATTGAGCGTACCAGTAAGGAGGCGCGTAACTCGATAAAAGCAATCTCAGAAAAAGAAGAGGTCGAAATTAACCTGCAAATGGTGAGATCAGAAATTGAGGATATAGAAAAGAGAGTTGTTGATAATGAAGGAGATTCTGGTAGATTGAAAGGATTGGCAGAATGTGCCAGCAAGCTAGAAATAAAGGATGGTAAATGCCCTGTTTGTAATTCATCTGTTATTTCTATAAATGATGTGTTTGAAATGGATCATATTCTAACTGAAATAAAATTAAAGACAACTGAACGGGCAAAACTACTAGTCGATAAAATCAATTTGAAAAAGGAAGAAGTACTTCTAGAAGAAAAAGAAAAAAAGATTGCAATAGCCGAAAAGTTTATGGTATCCAATTGCATTGAAAACATTGAACAAATTACAAAATTAGAGCAGGAAATTCTTCGAAAAAAATCTGATCTATCAAAACTTCCCAATGCTAAAATTGAAAGAGTTGAAATAGATCCAATGCAACTAGGAATTGATGAATTTTCAAAATCTCTTGCTGAAAAAATTATTAAATTGAGAGAACAAATAAGAGATTTGCGCATACAAGAATATACTGATTCAAAGCTTAAGCGTACCAGGCTTTCCAATGAGCTTGTTGAGATCAATACAAAAATAAGTGTAACACAAAGAACAATTCAAGAAACCAGGGAAACTATCGAAACGTCGAATAAGATTCTTACAGAACTTGGACATGCCTCAAAATATTTAGTTATATTGGAAAATATCAGATCAGTAGTATTTAATCGGGATGGAATTGTTGGATTAAGTCTTCGATCATGGTCACTGAAAATGATCTCTATGAAAGCATCTGATTATGTAGCTATGTTTAACATTGGGATTTCGAGGATAGATGTGACAGAAAAAGCGAGGGATATAGGTGTTACGTGTTTTGGAAGGAATGGCGAAATTGATATGGATTCTTTAAGTGGAGGTGAACGGGTTGCAGTTGCGCTTGCCTTGCGATTAGCTATTGCATATATGATGGGTACAAATAAACTAGATTTCATTATTTTAGACGAACCAACCACTCATTTAGACGAGGAAAGACGTAAATCTCTGGTAAAAATAATTGCAGAGGTATTCAGAGATGGGGCAGGACCACTTTCCCAACTCTTGATAATTACGCATGATGCTGAAATCTTTGAGAATTCCGATGTTGATAAAGTTTATCGGTTCACCATGAGTACAGATGGTTCTTGCGTCTTAGCCGAGTAGTAGCAGACTGCATTTTTCAACCACCAGTCATTCTAGTAAATTTGTTATTTTTTTTAATAGCTGAAATGTAATCTAGGTTTGCTAATGCAATAGTTGCAGACTCTCTGACTTCTTCACTTTTGTCGTTTAATGCTTTGTTAAGAGTATCCCTTGCTCTTTCAGAGCCAATTACGCCCAAAGCAATTGCTGCTTCATGTCTAACAAAGAAACTTGGATCTGATTCTACAGCTTGAAAAAGTGCTTTTAATGCACTTGTGAATCCAAGCTGACCAAGCGAGAATGCTGCCTCATGTCTAACTAAAGCATCTTTGTCGTTCATAAGAACCTGGCTGATTGAATCAACTGCATTTTCACCTGAAATATCAGCTAGAATACATAAGGATCGTGTTCTAATAACTTTATCATGATGGTTGAGTAGATCACTGAAATATTTTCCATTTTGGCTATCGAATTGTTTTTCCATTTCTTGCAATAATTCAATTCTATTATATGATCGTGAGTGTATTTTATTATCCATTTTATCTTAATAGTATGATACACTTTTTAATTCTTTTATATTAAAACTCGTCACATTATTATAAGCCAACAAATTACATTTGCGACGATGAGGCTGAGATATTGGAGATTAGGAATTACTGATGTTTTAAATGCAAAATACCCAGTTGAAAAAGCGAATCATTGGGATATCAAATGTATGCAGGGTGAATATCAACACTTTGGTGTCTTCTGGTACAAATATGGAACTCCTGCCAATGAAGCACCTGTATATGGTATATGTATATATTATAATGAAATATCACAAAAATCGATAAAAGATCTAGTCGAATTTCTTCAGTCAAAATTTGGTGGAGAAATTATTTATGAAAAGTCAAGAATATTCTTACGAGGTTCAAAAGAGTTTGCTGATCCAAAATCTGTTGGAATGCTTGCAAATGAATTAAGTATGGAATTCAAAGCACCAGTAGAACTCACTATTGAGTTTGAAAAAGTAACAGAGGAAGAAAAAGAACAAAATACCTTCGCTCTGCCTTCAGAAAAAGCATTGCCTATTGTGGGACCTGACTAAAGAAGAAGAACCATTACAAACATGGACTATCAAATCTATATGGTCATCGGTAGATAGTAATTTCGATAAATAGATGAAAAGCTGTTATCGTTATTATATGGTTATCTAGTTTATTATTAAGCAGCAGGACTTTCAGGATGGCCTGCCAATATGGACTTTATTTTTTTTATTAAACCTGTTGTACTTATGGGTTTGCTAATAAAATCTATCACATTGACAGATGGCAAAACCTTATTAAATTCGTCTTTGTTTATCTCAAATGCTGTAATAAATGCAATTTTCATTAACGAGTTCTTTTCCTTAATATGACGATATAACTCAAAACCATTCATTTTCGGCATTCTGATGTCTGTAAGAATAAGATCGTAATATTCATCAGGATGGGCTTCGAAAGCCTTCAGAGCTGCTTCGCCGCTAGAGAATATCTCTGCTTTAAATTTATCGTCTAATTCTAAACCTCGTTTTATAACAGCTAAAATGTCTTTATCATCATCAACAACCATAATTCTGGGAGGCGAAATTCGCTGCCGGCCCTTGGTCATAAAAACATTGTCAAAATGTAATCTGGATTATTTAAAGTACTGGTTATACATAGCCTATTATCTGATAATCTTATTTGAAAGGCTGGTTCTGATCTTGGAACCAGATATTAACAAAATAAGCTAAATTCAAATAATTTCTGCATAATTAGTTATGATGTATATAATTTATTATCTTTCTAATCTGATTTATCTAAAATTCTTATACAAAGATATGATAACATCAACGCCAAGTAAATATGGTCATCTCTTCTCTTCTGTTTTCTCTAATTCATCATAATTTCCTTGAAAGTTTCCATCTCACCAGTTTCAAAACAATAATACTTATTCTATCTATATGATAAAAGAAACTTTTGTTGATGCGATATAAATTGAAATAAGAAAAGAATTGTTTTTGTTTTAAATATTCCATAATGTTTGTTTAAAGAAAATCATATTATTAATAGCCTGCATACTACATTTTTATATTTAATTGAATATCTTCTGCTATTTAGAAATACTGAAAGCCAAATGTAATTTTATACTCGACATATTCTGTTGCTCAGGTGAAATCAAAAATATATTCATTGCTATAGTATGGTAAACAACTTACAATTAGTTTTGAATCATAAATATCTACTTTTTATGTTCCTTTCGTTCAATAGTGGCATTATTATAATCAATCCCCCTCCATAGTATGTTATATCCCAATTTAGTAATAAGTTCAACATAACAAGATTCTGGAATGGTATTGTTTTTAAAAAGAGAACAAGCATCACTAAATTTAGTAATCCCTATCAAAGATGATTCTAATTCCGTTATTTTGGATTTTAATATTAAAAATGCATCTGTTAACAAATATTTTGTATTGGCGCCCTCATTTTCTTCCTTAGATTTAATAATGCTTAAGACTGATTCAATAGGTATATTGTATTTTTCAGCTATTTGATCTAATGATATAATTACATTATTCT
>JAICSL010000329.1 GCA_025936955.1 Nitrososphaeraceae archaeon | reverse complement strand
TATCTCCAAACGTTATTGGAGTTATATTGTTTTTGGCAATGATTGGAAGATTATTTAATTTTAAAGAGTTTGGTTTATTACGGCATGTGATCTCTGACGGCATAATAGAATAAGGATTTATTCCATTTTTAATCATAGATGTAACTAGGATCTGGTTCAAATTTAACATTGATTCATGTACTACTGCTATACCATGTGGATTATAATTATGCGGTTTTGTATGCATGTTGTATTTCACAGACCAGTAGTGTCCAAATGAACCTCCGCCATGAACAATTATGCATGGTATTTCTAATTGAGCTAATATCTTAGAAATATTGTCAATTGCCTTAAAATTAGCGGCGAGAGGTTTTTCTTTGAAAGTTATTACTGATCCTCCAAGCTTGATCAAAGCCAATTTACGGTTCATATTCTAAAAAACGGTTATCTCAATGGATTTAAAGTTTTAATATATCCTTATACCACCGTAGTCAATTTTCACAGGCATGCATTCCCATCCATTTTTTTCAATCTCCAAAATTATATCATTCGTGTCTCTTTTTGGCAGAAGTGCAATAATACTGCCTCCTCCTCCTGCACCAGTAAGTTTTGCTCCAAATGCACCATTCTTAATACATAGATCTACTATCTCATCGATTTTTTTATGTGATACTCCTATATCTTGAAGCAATTTATGGTTTTCATTCATTAGATTACCAAGCCTTTTCTCATTCCCTGTTTTGATAGCGTAAAGAGCACTTTGACATATATCGTATGCTGAATGAGATAAATCCTTAAACAATATTCTGTTCTTCGATTGATACTTTTTGACTGAAGAAACCAAACTCCCTGTAGAATGCTTAATTCTCGTATTCACTATGATCAAAGATAGTTTTTTTGGTGATTTTATCTTATTCAATGCCTTATTCTTTATGTAATAAATCAATCCTCCAAAGGTCGAAATGTAGCAGTCTGCTCCAGACGAGTTCTGGTGAATAACGCGTTCTGATTCAACTGCAATTGAGTATATCTGTTGTCTGTCAGGCTCGTGAAATAACGATTTGACTGCACCTGATATAGCCACGCAACATGCTGCAGATGATCCTAATCCAATACCAAACGGAATTTCAGATCTTATGTCCACATCTATTCCCATATTTTCATTATTTTTTGAAAGAATACTTTTTATCAATTTATACAGAGGATAAAAAATTAACTCTCTGTTCTTTTTACAATTGATTAATTTAAGTTTTGAACTCTTATATGAATCTGTAATTTCTAAGTCTGATCTGATATTGATATTCTTAGTTTTGTTTAAATAAACAGAAACGTGAATGCGTCTGTCGATGGAAGCTAGTATTGCAGGATTATCATAAACAACAAAATGCTCACCAAATAAAATAATTTTTGCCGGTGCGGAAGCTTTGGCAGAAGTTTTTGTCACACTCATATAAACACTATTGATGAATACCCAACTACAGAGTTAGTATCACCGGTAACGTCTCCGCTAGTAGCATATTTGAGTAACTTTCCTTTGGTTGCACCGAGGATCTTTACTGCGACCATAATTGAAGCGATTGCACCATATCCACAAGCCGAGACACTAAGTTTTTCCAAAACAGTGTAAAACTTTGAAATATCTAAAGATAAAATGGTTTTTATTAATTCATTGTCTTTTGTGTATGCTTCACTATTTGATTCATAATGGGTGAAATCAGATGATGCTAAAAGTAGTGCCTTCTTATTTCTATTTGATACAGAATTTGCTATAGATTGACCAATTTCTCTCGAGGTTTCTATATCTTGTATTATTAAAATAATGGGAACAATTTTAAATTTATTTTTCTTTATATATTGAAGAAAAGGAACTTGAACTTCAAGACAATGATCTCTGCTATGTGCAAAATCATCAAATTCGATTAACCTTGAATTTTTGGATATTTCCAAAGATAATTCATCGTCGATTACAACTTGTCCCAATGGTGTCTCCCAGACACCGCTGCGGACCGTGGCCGCTTTATTGCCAATTCCATAATGATTAGGGCCCACAATTACTGCACTGTCAAATTCTAGAGATGAAATTTCGTAAAAACCATTTGCGGCAACAGCTCCCGAATATGCGTATCCAGCATGAGGCGAAATAATACCGTAGATTCTGTCTTTTAAAAAGGAAGGTGGCGTTTTTCCAGGTCCGATTCGTTGATTTCTAAAAGATTGTTCAATTGATTGCTTGAGTTCAAAATGCTCTTTTGGATAAAATATTCCGGCTACTGCCGGAGGCCTTCTTATTTCCTCGATCAAGCTATCTCCTCGACTAACTTAGTTTCAAATTCGTCGATTGACATCTTCATTTCATTGTCTGACTTAATCGTGCCTTGCTTCTTCAATACTTCTCTTGCAAGTAGCCAATATACAGTAGCAAGAGCTTTTCGACCTCTATTATTTGCGGGAATTA
>JAICSL010000311.1 GCA_025936955.1 Nitrososphaeraceae archaeon | reverse complement strand
CCTTTCAAGCTCTAGAATACTCATGGACCCATTTGAATTTGTTCGTGAGTCACATGTATCTGCGACGATAAATGGCAAGAGCGTTTACTCAATAAGAAAGAATATTGGAAAAGAACAGGCAGATTTTCTAGCAACCAAAATCAATATCGACTATGCGTATGCAGAACCCGACTATACTCGTCCTATGACTCAAGGTTTTAGTTTGGAATATCAGAGATATTCCAAAATGTTTGAAATCTCAGAAGGAATCATAAAGGATAGATATGATGATTCTGACCATATGATAGATTTTTCCGAACAAGTGAGCAAAAACAAATTACTTTCAACAGGGAAATCCTTGAAGTTTGTTATACAGAGATTAGTTCAAAACAAGAAGGTTGCTACAATCCAAGGTACCGTTCAAACCGGCAGTACAACGAAAGAAACTATTTACTATTTACGTAAGGCAGGAGCAAAACGAATATATGTAATTGTGAGTTCTGTTCCCACAATCGACGGAAGACAAGTTGGACTTTATACTAGGAACAGAAATCTGATTGCCAATAAATATGTTGGTAGCGTATCTTCTATAAATCAATTAAATGAAAGAATAGCAAAAGAAATAGGAGCAGACGGACTATTCTATAATTCTCCATTAGTATTTGCACAAGGGACTGGAATTCATGAAAATAACCTTTGGTTTCCCGAGTGGGTAAGATTCCTGGAATACGATGAAGAATAAAGATCGTGGGTGCTATTAAATCAATGAGTTCAGAACGATCTATTATTCTTTTGTCTAATGGTACAAATGAATATCAAGGGTACATAATAAGCCATATAGAGATTCGCCAATACGTTCAAAATTACGACCATACCTTGGGAGAATATTCCTTAATAACAATCAGAATAGAGACTAACAAAGGATCTGTAGAACTGAAATATGATGAAGGATTTAGAGGAAAGGAAGCCCTCGAAGAAGCTGCTTCTCTTATCAAGCAATATACAGGGTTTGCAGGTTTAATAAATCGAGCACTACTAGAATTACAGTCTATTTAAGATGCACCTGTACATTATCTATTGGTGAGTATAGTTAGTAAATAAACTAAAATGTTAAAGTTTCATACTTTTACTTTTCTAAAAAGATAGGTATTATCCATAGCTATTATCTAATTGAGTATCTTTTTATGATCTTTATTACGTAAGTATTTATCATATCCATAAACTTCCAATTTTTGCGATCGAGCTGTCACATTTTTTTTTAATTCCTCTTTGTATTTCTTGATCTGTGTAGCGATTTTTGGGTATTTTAGACCCAAAATTTGGCAAGCAAGAATCCCGGCATTTTTTGCTCCATTTATGGCAACAGTTGCTACTGGCACTCCTGGAGGCATTTGTACTATCGACAGTAAAGAATCTAGTCCGCATAAACGGGCGGTTCTTATTGGCACACCAATTACTGGAAGACTGGTAACTGCAGCCACCATCCCAGGAAGATGAGCTGATCCACCTGCACCTGCTATTATAACATGAACCCCGCGCTTTTTGGCGTTATATGCATAATTTATCATTCTGTCCACTGTCCTGTGGGCAGACAATATTTTTACCTCTGTATTAACTCCAAAAATTTCTAAAATTTCAACTGCATCTTTCATTATTGTTAGATCCGAATCACTTCCCATAATTATGCTAACTAATTTAGATATGAATTATCACCTCACACTACTGTATAATACCTGAAGGAAACTTCTTGCCTCCTCTGCTCTTGATAAGGCTTCTCTCGTTGTCTCTGAAGTAATTGTCATATGCCCTAGCTTCCTTCGCGGCTTTGAGAATTTCTTACCATAAATATGAAGTTTTAATCCAGGGACAGAAAATATTTTGTTTAGACCTTTGATCTTGTATGGTCCTTCAAAGCTTTCAGGACCAAGTATATTGACCATAACAGCTGAAGTTAACAATCTTGGTTTTGACAATGGTAAATTCATAACAGCTCGCAAATGTTGCTCAAATTGAGATATTGAACAGGCATCTAGAGAATAATGGCCAGAATTATGAGGTCTTGGAGCTATTTCGTTTACTAGGACCTCACCATCCTCAGTTAGAAACATTTCGATTCCGAAAATCCCACAGCCCTCTAATGACTGAACTGTCTTCTCAGCAAGGAGATTTGTGGCCATCTTTACTTGATCGGGCACTCTAGCAGGAACAATCGTAAGATCCAAAATATTATCCTTATGTATATTTTCAGCTATTGGAAACGCTTCTATTTGACCACTCAGGTTCCTCGCAACCATTACAGACAACTCCTTTTGAAATGGTATGAATTGCTCTAAAAAGCACTCTTTTCCTTTAAAATATAAAAATGCCTTAGAAATCTGATCCTTTGATGAAATTAAAAAATTCCCTCTACCATCGTAAGAATCTTCACACGCTTTCAGCATGACAGGAAAGCCATAATCTGCACATAGTTCATGCAAATGATCTTTGGATTTAACTAGACTAAAGTTAGGTGTAGATATTTTATTTTCTGTTAAAAATAATTTCTGTCGATGCTTATTCTGGATTATTCGCAACGTTTCAGGAGATGGATGAACAGGATACTTGTTCAATTCTAATTCCTTTAAGACAGCAGAATTTGCTAACTCGATCT
>JAICSL010000013.1 GCA_025936955.1 Nitrososphaeraceae archaeon | reverse complement strand
TTAGAATTACAATTTTTGAATAACTCATATTCAAATGACTTTTTCAATATTATTTTTGCACTAAACACAGGTATTTTACTTTCATAAATCTGCTTTCAATTATACTTATAACTATCTTCGATAGTTATGATCAATTCATATACTTTAACCCATACGACATGGATCACAGCGTTACTATCTGCTATCCATAAATTCTAACAGTTCATAATATACAACTATATTCATCTTATTCTAGTAAAATTAGCAAATCTGAGCTTTGTTTAGTTGCAAGTAAAGTAGGAAATGAGAATATTGATAATAATAACAGGTACAATATGGATCAAAAGTAACTTTCATTACTAATTTCATATTATAAGATGATCGATCTTAGTTAGAACGTACTAGATTATCAATAACAGTTAAAATAGTATTTTATTAGATTAGACTCTAGTAACTTAATTTCATCTTTCCTAGATTATCTGAAATATGATATCTATTATACCAAAATAAGGAACTAGCCATGATTATAAAGTCTGTCACATAAAAAATATCCCAAAACAATAAATTATGCAGATGCCCGTTTACAAAGTCATTCACATACCCATCATCTGCAATAGCATTGACTAATAGTGATAGTGAAGAAAGAAACCACGGAATAGAGTTTATGTAGTCTTTTCGTAAGCTAACAAGTATTAAAATAGAAGGAACGATTAAAATTAAATCTAAAATAGGATACGATATTGTCACAACAAAAGCGGTTAAATCGCCCAGAATAAAGAATTGTGATGAAGGAAGGAAAATAAAAATATTGTAACTAATAAATAAAACTATAGCAAATGATGCTATGACGACAGTGCTCAAATTGATTTTACTTCGAATATAATTAAGTACTGTAAACAAATGCAATGCAAGAAACCCATATCCAGCAAACCATAAAACATCTGTAATAGACACAAGAATTTGCTCTTCTATACCCAGAGCGAAATAATAATAAGCAAGGCTAAGATCTGCTGAGAACCAACAAATAAGTCCAAGTGTGAGAAACAGGTATGATCTACCATGAATTCCATGAAAGCCATATCGATAAACTGCAATTATACCCAAACAACAGGCAACTACTGCAGTTATATTCAATATTAAAAGAGTAGAAGAACGTTTGTGTTGTGAATCGGAGAATATTATTATAGAATTTGCAATAATAGATGAAATTATAATAGTAAAAATAAAATATCTTAGCGTTATCTTAGTTCCATCTACTTGCTTTTTTGTTGGCAGAGAAAATCATCACAAATAAAATTTTTATCATATAAAGATTTTTCCATGTATGTATTGTAAATTTTAACAACATAAGATGTTCGATACATTGATGCGGTTCTTATGTTATAATTATATAGCAAGATTCATCGGTTTGAAACCATTTATCATCAATATGTGGTGAGGGTATCTCAGCTTTACTTTTTGCAGGTAAAAACAGATTAATTTACATGAAATACCTTCAAATGCTTTGAATATTCAACTAAATAGTAATTTATTAGGTACCAGGATTTACTCATAGATGCAATTCTAACAAACCAAAAGCGGTATAAGTGAAGTGGTTCCAATCAAGTCTTCAATTGATCCCACTAATTTTTGAATTGAAATGAATCAGTCATTTTCTGAGATGGGTACCGCGTTAGGAGCTTTTTTACTTTTATCAAGCGCGAACAACATTTCTTTGCATTTTGCATTTCAACAAACCTATTCTTGATTACAATATGGTAGGAATTCCAAATTGTTCTCTCTTTTATCATTAGGATCTGTAGTAAGATATAATCTTCCGCTATATTTGGTTCTTCTCGGTTTCAGTTTTCATTAGCATTTTCCGAGCTTAACTTCCTAGTATCTAATCATCATCTCTTATCTCAGCCTTTATTTCTTCTAACAAACCAGAAGATCTAGATTTAGGACAACTTTCAGCTACTTCGTCATCAAAAGTAAATCCATCGCCATCGCATTCCTCGCAAGTTGACATTATTCTATATCTCCTCCCATTTTTCAGATTTGATCATTTCTTCAAACTTTGATATTTTTCCTATAGGTCTATCAAGTAAGGGAGGATCTATTAGATCATCTCCATCAACTTCATTATCCCACTTTACAACATCATTATCATAATCGATTATAACTCCTATCTCAATTCCTCTTGGACTTTTGAATCGTTTTGCTACAGTTTCCAATTTAAAAAAGTCTCGCTTACATAATCCTCATTTCTGGAATCTTTTTCCTCTCTCATTGATCCTCTTTCATCCTCCAGTTTCCACATATAACATTTTATCTTAACTATTTATACAAGCAAAACAAATCTGCTATATAACTACTATTATTGATCTTTTAGTATAGATAACACCTGTAATGACAAAATGAACATTCTGATATTTCAATTTCACATTCCACTGACAGATCTTCTTACATTCCTGTATTTGTGGATATGAACCCACATAAGAAACGATATAAAAGTAGGATGGGTCGTTGTTACACTAGCAAATTTTTATGGTAAGATGTTAAGATGGTCTTGGAATTCTATTGATGATAAAGCAGATCATAATATAGGTACTATTGAAGATTTAAAATATGATCAAAAATATGAGACGGACTTATAACAACTAATCAGTTATGGTGACATCATAAATGGGTATTATTTATCATCTCTGATATGATAAAAATACCTAAAGACTATGATCTTAAAAATAGTAGACGTTATTAAAGAAGATATAAAGGAATAAAACATACAGTGGCATCAATGTTGAGTCCATTATTAAAGAAAGTAAACCAAGTCAGAACATAGGTATCTATCAGACGAAGCATTAAAAAGAAAGACAAAAATAAAAAATTATCACAGGCGCCGATTTTGCTGCTTGGAAATACCTCTTTCTTTAATAATTATTACTGAAGCTATTGCTATGAACACTACCTGCAATACTTCCAATGCTATAGAAATGTCATCAAAAGGTGCTGCTAATCCTTGAATCGATAACGGTGCATTCAGGATATTCCAGAATACTATTAGTACTACAGTACCTACAATTCCTATAAAATACCAAACCTTACCCCATTGTCTTACCAAAGGTATTGCCCAAAACAGTTGGGCTATAGCAATAACAATATAAAATATGACAAATTTCCAGTCAAAGCTGACATTAAGATATAGAGATATCAACAGCATAGTACCTACAATTCCTATAAAATACCAAACCTTACCCCATTGTCTTACCAAAGGTATTGCCCAAAACAGTTGGGCTATCCCGGTAACAACAAAAAATATTGAAGTATTAGAACCAAATCCAATAAAAAACGGTACAAGGATGAGATGTAAAATACCAACTAATGCAGTAGATGTAGCTCCGGCATAATGCAAAGATTTATCCTTTGAATGTAGACGGTCAACAATGTCCAGACTTTTCTTTGTTGCATCAGAGCTAGAATAGTATAGTTCTTCATCTATTTCTTCAGTGGTAATGTCAGACACTTGATCTTTTTGGTCAGTCTCGCCATGAAGCTGACGCTCTGTGTATCTTATTTCTATTCTTTGATCCAGTTCAAATTTGTGTTCTTCAACTGTTTGTTTTTTTCTCTTTAGGGTATGAAACACGTTATATACAAATATTATCTGTCCAAAACCAACTACGAGAGCAAAAAAGAGCAACCAAGGCATTGCCCATGCAAATTGCTGTGGTATATCGGCTTCTCTTCGTATAAAACCAGCGAATCCTAAATAAGTAAACATAAGTGCAATCCCGAATCCTCCTATCAGAGTGAGCATTAAATGTATGAGCCCAAGTGTCTTACTGAGGTTCTTTTTTATAATGCTTGGTACTATCGAATAAATTAAACCTAGACCAAAAAGAACACTACCTGTAAGAATTACTAAATGAATGTGTCCTACTACATTAAGAGTATTATGTAAATATACATTTGTACCCCACCATCCGGTTTGAGTACCTGCAAAACCACCAAATGCCCATCCTGCAATACCAGCTAACATAAACATCGAAGTAATATTCCATTGAATTCTCGAACGGAAAAGATACATCATAACCGTCATGATAGTAAGACCCGAAGGAAACACTATCGCGAAAGTAGCCGTTTGTGATAATATTTGAAGCCATGCAGGGTTTGGAGTATCCAGAAAAACATGATGAGAAAAAACCATCATTGTGAAAACAAAATAGAACGGCCAAGATCTGTATGCCCATTTATCATACGGTACTGTTTTCTTTGCATATTTTGGGATATAATAGTAGACAGCTCCAAGAAATGAGAAGAGAGTAAAATATACTATAGGATGTCCAAAAAACCACCAGGCATCTTTTGTAAAGAGCCAATTAGGTTCAAAATTGGGGCTCAAGAGAAATAGGAAACCAGTTGATAATTGTGTAAAAAGGCCAATATTCCCAATAAGTTGAACAAGTGAATTTACAAAAACACCAACTACTACTATAGAGACAGTAGGTACTGCAGATCTATATTTTTTTGGAAACCAGGAGCTTATGCCTAAAATAGAGGCCCATCTTGTAGCACCGGATCGAATATCCTGAGAAGACAAAAGATCAATTCTTCCGCTATCATTTTCATCATCAGATCGGTATTTGTGTTTATCATCATCAGCCTGTTCGGTCCTTTCGATTCCTACGGCAAGCTTCCCTTTGAGTACTGTTAAAACTATATTTATACAAAAGAACATTAGACCCATGCCTATAATCGTATCAGCTACTAGAAACATCGTTGCTGCCAAAGTACTCCATCCGTTGTTGCCCGGATGAAATGCAAGAGGCATAAGATTATACCATCCAGCACCAAAAAACATTGTCCCAGAAATTATTAGAAAAACTACCCCTGCATTTAATAAGGAAAATGACCAAATAGCCAATTTCATACTGAATAAAGGTTTCTTTGCAAATTTGCTAATCAAATAGTAACTTATTCCAACCGTCAACATTGAAATAAATCCAAAGAACATAACTTGACCATGGACAGTAAGGGCGGCATAGAATAATCCGAGTGTTTGTTGCTGATTACTCATAAGCGTAATCTTTGATTGTATTATACGCATTATAATTGCAAGAGATCCACCCACAAGAAAAAAGATAATCGACGAAATAACAAACATCATTGTTAAATCCGAAAGTTCCTTAGTGATTTCATATTGTGGTATCGGTCCCTGCTCTCTTTCGTATTTTGTATGCAACAATTCTTAATTCTCCCTAACACAAGTGTATATTCTATTAACCTTAATTTGTGATATCATTAAAAGTGAGTCCAAGCACAATATTCCAAGCATCTAATTATGTATTTGCCTAATTTTTAAGTATATACTAAAAACACTCTCAAACTCGAACTACATGTATATTTATTAAGTGAATACTTACTGTTTGAGTGGTAGACCCAGGATATACATCAACTTAAGTTGCGATGAATTTTATCGTTTGTGTGGAAAAAATTTACTTCGATGATCCGTTAAAAGTCTGAAGAGCACGATAGAAGACGTATTAAATAATATTACTGTCTGAATGTAGAAAAGGTTCCAGAAAATGAATTCAACTCTTGCTAAAGCTGTATTTGGGGTAGGTGTTGCTTTGGCAATTGCTTCTATTGCATCTATCTATATTACTATGGTGGCAACCCAAAACCAGAGAACAACAGACGCGTTATCCTCTCAACAGACTACATCAAGTAATAGTAGAATAACAACACCAGATGATACCAATCAAAAAAATAATAATATGAATGCGACAGGTACATTAGCTGGTCGTAGTACTGCTCTTTCGTCTATGACAATAACAATACCTCAAGGCGCTGCTAATCAACAGGTTCAAAATTATTATCAACCTAATCCTGCCACGCTATCTTCTGTTCAAACAAGAATTACATGGATAAACAAAGATTCCGCACCTCACACAGCAACTGCTGATGATAATTCATTTGATACAGGTACAATAGCTGTGGGTTCAAGTGGATCAGCTACTATAAAGGGTAGTAGCAGTAGTATTCAATATCATTGCACTTTCCATCCATGGATGAAAGCTACACTGCAAGTTGCTAGCTGAGTAGCAGTGATATTAGTATTAAGGAATTATTAAAAAAGGATTAATAGCTTATACTCGAATAAGTAGGAAACAAATAAATTGATTTGCCTTCAACTGATTAATCACTTTCTGTTTCTTTTCGACTGCTGGTTTGAATCTTTCCAGGAATAAGAAGATCCTTCATTTCTAATAGTTACAGAGATTCCTATTCCCCATCATGATATAATCTTTCTGAGGATCATACTCTTCTTGTCAATTATTTAAAAATTAATATTCGAATTGTTTTAAATATCGCATTAACTAAATTAAAGCCTAGCTCCAAAGAAAAAAGTTAGAGTATTATTTCTTTAACAAACTTATCTCAAGGGCATCTTTGACATTTTTGGTAAATTCCAAAGTAGTTTCAGTAGTTTGGCTCACATATCGCCCAGCATTTCGAACATAGTCAAGATAATCTTGCATTTCATTCTCATATAGCAACACATTATCTGCGATTACAACTGCACTGCTTTCCAGTAAATTCTTATCTTCTATCAGTCTAAGGTACTTTAGATATTCATTCTTAACTGCATCCAAAAATATCAAGTCAAATTTATAGTTAGTAAGAGTTGGAATCACTTCGAGAGCATTCCCCGAAATCACTTGTATCTTGTTAGCCAATCCTGCCTTCTCTATATTTGTTCTTGATATATTCACAAGGTTCTTATCTATTTCAATAGTGATTAATCTTACATCCATCTTCTTGGTATTATCATCATCAGACAATGAGTTTGCCATTAATATTGCAGAATATCCATGTAATGTTCCAACTTCAAGTATTTTTGTAGGTTTATACTTTTTGATAACTGCTGAAATAATTTCGCCCTTAATAGGTCCGATTGAAGGAAGATTTTCTCTGCTAGATATTTGTTCCAGTTCTCTTAAAACTTGTAATACTTCTTTCTTGCTACCCATATTATTATTGATTGAACTCCATCCTATCCTTGATATATTTGTCTGTGTTTAGTAAAAGAAAATAAGGTCAAAATTAGATCTGTAACACAATTAAGCATGAAGATGTACAAAATACGATGTAGCAGAGTACCGTTTTCAATTATAAAGGAAAGTGAATAGTGTAACCTAGAATTCAATTCAATACTTTATCATCAACAATCAATTCGGTTAGACTTCGCAATAATAACAATAGCAAGAAAGAGAGATATCGTAATGCAATATATGAGTTAAGGGTTTCAATTTTGAAATTATAATAAATATTTTTGAATATAGAATGTTTGGATCTATGGAAAAATAGAGTTGATTCTGTTGACTTTGTCGTTTAAAATAGTTATTGACCTCTATGGTTATTATCGCTGGTTTTATGTATAAAGAAAGAAGGTTCCGTGATTTAAGCCTAATTCATATCTATATATTATTTTTTAAAGTCCAAAATGGCCTCTTATATCATATTCACAGGCTGTCACAACAAGAGTCTACTCAGGGGGTGGTCCTGTATTACCATCTTCCATCATTCTATCGTAATAGTTTTGTCTATAATATGTTTCATAAAAAGACATGTGATTTTCCTCTAAATTCATCAAATATTCATGAACTCTCTGGGCCGCTTCTCTTCCTGAACCCATTGCCTTGACAACAAGTGTTTCTCCTGTAGTTACATCTCCTGCAGCAAAGACGCCTTTCATTGATGTTTTATAATGGTCATTAATTGCTATTGAATTTTTCTTGCCCATCTTAATATCTGCTTTCTTCTGAAGAAATGAATTTGGTTCTCTTCCCGTAGCTAGCAGAACACTTGAACACTCGATTTTGAATTCTTTGTTTGGAACGGGTTCTGGACTCTTCCTTCCTGATTGATCTGGTGCTCCAAGTCGCATAACGTTCATCGTAGCTGCCACAACATGGCCATTGGAGCCTTCATATGACTTTGGCTCTGCAAGGAACATGAACCTCACCCCTTCTTCCTTTGCTTCCTCCAACATTATAGGGTCTGCTGGCATGTCATTTTCAGTTCTCCTATATACTATAGTGACTTTCGCTTTGGCCAGCCTCAATGCGGTTCTCGCACAATCTAACGCGGTATCTCCGCCGCCAATCACGATGACTTCCTTTCCCAGATCGTACTTGTTTAAATTTCTCACATAGTCTTCTATGCCGTTAACGAACACAGATTGCAAGAATTGGTATCCGTCATAGATTCCCTTGAGGTCAATTCCTGGAGTGTCCAGTTTGATTGGATCTTTTGAGCCTGTAGTAATTAGAATCGCATCATTTACATCATTCAGCTGGGAAAGTCCAACATCTTTTCCAACTTTTATTCCTGTCTTTATCTCAACACCCATTCCTTTAATTCTCTCAATCTCATAAAGCAAAACATCCTTTGGAAGATGATAATCTGGAATCCCGTACCAAGCAGTCCCACCAGGAGTAGATAATTCTTCATACATAGTCACATGATGACCATACCTCCTGAGAAGTTCTGCCGCAGCTAGACCTGCAGGACCAGCACCAATCACTGCTACATTCTTTCCTGTTTCTGGTGAAGTAGAAGGATCGGATTTATTTTGCTGTTGTTTACGCTCCCAGTCTGCGATGTATCTCTGAATCAATCCAATTCCAATTGGCTGACCACTCCAACGCAACACACACGCGTCTTCGCACAGACCCTGCAGCTGGGGACAACATCGGGCGGTTACACCTAGAAGCGGATTGGTCTCCCTTATACGTTCGTGTGCCTTCTTGAAATCACCCCTTGCAGCAGCCTCATTCATTCCTCTCACATCCAAAAGGACTGGACAAGCATCTATGCATACAGGAGTTCCACATAATAGACAGCGTTCAGCTTCTCTCATGACTTCTTCTTCTGTATAAGGCTGCTGTACTTCTGAGAAATTGCTTTTTCTTTCTTCAGGATCTGACTTGCGGAAAGGAAACTGACCAACACGGTTGGGTTCGACCTTCATTAGAACGAGATATGACATTTTACTTATTTTATCTTTATTATGACGGCATAGTCATTTCATATCAATATTATGTCTTCGAAAGACAAGAGATACATAGCATCTATGTATAGATAAGTTAAAAAAATATTAGGCTGTGGAATATAATAAATACGAACTGGCAGCAATAAACAAACCGATATCCTCTAACTCCTTGCTGACCTTAACATGATGACCCTCTATCCCCAAACCAGAGGCCTCCCCTACCGATACTCCTCGAAATCTCCTTAGTCTGTGCTTTATATGATGATCTAATTCTGTTAGATCAGAGTATGGAAAGTTATCTAATCTGCTAATGTATCTTGGGCCGCTAAGGTATTCGTTCCAGTGTCTTCCCTCTGGATGATTTGTGAGCATGTAAACTTTGCCATTGTATTTGAATAGATGCTCTATAATAGTTAGCACTTCTTTACTTGAATCACCTTTTGTCTTATTTTGCTCAAATACAGAGATAGAAAAAGGACGAACATTACCATGTACATTATTGGTCAGAATCCACTCAATACCATCCTTGTTTACAAGTTTAAAAGTTGTGGGATCTTCTCCTTTCTTTATCTCTCCAATTTCATTACCATCTAAGAATATCTTGGACTGTCCGGGTCTAGGACCTTTAATTATATATTCCGAATTCACTTGTAGTTACTCATAAGTTGTATTGCTAAGAAAAAATTTATGTCTTACTGTATTGCTGTCGAACAGTATATTCGACAAGCGTGAGAAACTACATAAATCTTGTACCCTACAAAAGAATAAGAAGAAGAAAAATTGATTAAGGAAGTAGGATAAAATCATATACAAATACAAAACGGATATGACTCAAACTAACGTAAGATAAAAATTGAGAGTTTTTAGATTTAGATTTGATAATTCTATTTAGTAGACTGGGGAAGATATATTCAGAAATAAAATAAAATTCATTATAACAAAAGTCAAAGATCAGTCTATATTTGAAAGCTAATTTCTAAATTTTCCTATGGCAAAACACATCGTTGGGTCAATTGGGCTTTATTTTTATTATTTATTGTTTCTCAGATGTTTCTTACCATTAGAATTTACCAATTTTATATCCTTAAATTATATTGTTCAATATAATTAAATGTCTTTCAAATTACTTATATGAGTAAGTCTTGCAATTGCAAAAAAATGGTATTTTCCATATAGGTATATAGATCTATATATTTACTATAGATTTACATAATTAGTAAGATAAAGTTATAATTTAGAGATGAACAGAAATTTTCTATCATGGATACGTTCCAATGATAAGGAGATTATTGGTGTATTGGAAGAGCAAGCTAATAATTTAGTAAAAGCAACATCAGCTTTGGTCGAATTCATGTCAAAAGATAATATCAATGGCGAAACAAGCTCCAGTATAATTAAGAATCTTGAGCACGAAGGAGATCAAATTACTCACAAGTTATTTAGAATTTTGGATAAAACATTTGTGACTCCTTTAGACCCGGAAGATATATCCAGACTTACTAGTGCAATAGACGAAGTCTTGGATGCTACTGAGGGAGTGGCCAACAGATTTGTATTATTTGTAATCCAGAAGCCCACTGAACATATGTTGGAACTAGCAAAGGTCTTGCTTTCAGCTTCTCAAGAAGTTCAGCTATTGGTAACGCGAATAAGAAACTTAAAAAGTGCAAGTGTCTTGATAGAACATTCGAGAAATATAGTAAACTATGAACAACAAGCTGATACTATCTATCGTACTGCCATTGCAGAATTATTTCAAACAAGCAATCCTATTGAGATAATAAAATTAAAAGAAATTTATGAAACCCTTGAGGGTGCTGTTGATCGCTGTGCAGATGTTGCGGACGTTATAGAAGACATTGCGTTAAAATATGGTAATGGATGAGCGTGACATTGTATTATTATGCCAGATCAAATTCTTGTTTATGGAATAATAGCAACAGCACTTTTTTTTGATTTTGTTAATGGTTTTCATGATTCTGCAAACTCGATAGCAACTGTTGTAGGAACTAGAGTTCTCAAGCCTATCCAAGCTGTAGCTATGGCTGCTTTGGCAAATTTTGCTGGTCCGTTTGTCTTTGGTACTGCAGTAGCAGCAACGGTCGGGAAAGGAATCATACAACCTGAATTTTCTACTGTTTATGTTATTCTTGCAGGATTGATAGGAGCTATTGTATGGGACTTGATTACGTGGTACTTTGGACTTCCCTCATCAAGTAGTCATGCATTAATTGGCGGGTTGATTGGTTCAGGATTAATAGCCGGCGGTAGTAAGGCTATTGTATTACCAGGAGTTCAAAAAACATTAACCTTTATGATTATTTCCCCAATGCTTGGGTTTGTAATTGCCTTTGGTTTTGCGATAGCCATCATGTACTTTTTGCATCAAGCAAGGCCTTCGAAGGTTAATAAGGTGTTTGGCAAGATCCAAATAGCATCTTCTGCATTCTTTTCTCTAACTCACGGAGCAAATGATGGACAAAAAACAATGGGTGTTATTACCGCATTATTAATTGCAGGGGGATTTTTACGTTCGGAATCTTTTGTGATACCGATTCCTGTAATACTCGCCGCTGCCTCTGCTATCGCTCTTGGCACTTTTTTTGGTGGATGGCGAATTGTAAAAACAATGGCATTCAGATTAACTAGTCTAAGACCATATCAAGGGTTTTGTGCTGAAACTGGAGGCGGAGTTATATTGACATTAATGGCTTTGTTTGGAATTCCTGTAAGTACTACTCATGCAATTTCTGGTGCTATCATGGGTGCGGGTGCAACAAAAAGACTATCTGCCGTCAGATGGGGGATTGGGAAACGGATAGTATATGCTTGGCTAATAACTATACCATCTAGCGCAGCGGTTGCTGCTTTAAGTCTTATTGTGATAAAAGCGATAATAAATATTAACAATTAATAATTATTTAACGTAATTGTTACAAGAACCCCACAGTAAACATTCTTTAATCAAATTGGGGATTGCGCAAGGTCTTTTTTAGAAAAATATATAATAAAATAATCATCTCAACGCCTTTTTGTCTTGTCCGTTATGTGGTCTGGAATACGAATATTGTCTTAATTATTATGATAGTTGCGAGACTGCGAGACTACCAAGAATAAGTAAAGACCGTTTTTAAACCTGTTACTATAATTGTAGACTTGACATGATTTATTTTGGAACTTTACTCTTAAATCCATATAGCTACAGATAGTACTGATTTACCATTATAAAATATCCATATAAAAGATCTTTATAACAGACAGTATCATATAGATTATTATGGATTTCTTACATCGTGAGAAAAACCTTTGTAAGGTGTGTCGGACCAGATTCAACAAACATCAAGAATTGATACAACATGCAAAGAAAGTACATCACCAATCTATTATGAAATGCCATAGTTGTGGAATGGAATTCCTACATGAGGAAGACAGACTACATCATGTACAGCAGGAAAAGGAGAAGAAAATAGATATACGCAGGCACAGATAGATACTTACCTATATTATCTTTATTTATCCATAGAAGATCGTTAAAAGCATCGTCGATAAGATTCTGACTTTCATTTTGTCAAAATCCTACGTAATTGAATAATCATAAATTGGCAGTAAATATAGATCCGTATAAAAACATCAATATGGCGCTATAGAATTAATTGAAGATATAAAATTTTTATGCCTCAATACATATCAAATAATAGATAACTATAGTATAAAAACAAGCAGGTAACCAGCTCAGTTTGAAACAAGTCTTGTGAACCAGAATAGTTAGATCAGATAACATAATAATATGAAATGATAGTATTATACATCTAAGCCTTTTCTCAGCGTTCAATAAATAAATAAATAAGCACATTTTAGTACTTAACATGACTTTTAAGGTTATAATTAGAAACACTTCTAAAAAAGACATTTCTAAGATAGTTGCAATACAAAGAGAATCATTTCCAGATGTTGCTGATGGAATGATATATGAACCATCATTTCTAGAAGACCATATCAATCTATTTCCGGAAGGACAATTTTGTGCAGAATTAGAAGACGGAATGATAGTTGGATCTGCAACCAGTTTAATTGTCCTATTAGATCCTAAATATTGTAGTCACACATGGTATAGTATAGCTGGAAATCGTGGTATCTTCAAAAGTCATGATCCTAAACGCGGCGATACCCTTTACGCAGATGACATATGCAGCCATCCTAATTTTCGTCGTATGGGAATTGCAACAAAGCTCTTTAATGCTAGAAAGCAATTAGCGATAGAATTCAATCTAAAAAGGATAATAGGTGGAGGTAGATTATACAACTATTGTGAATATGCAGACAAGATGTCTGCAGATGATTATGCTAACAAAGTGATAAAAGATGAAATATATGATCCAGTTTTCTCATTTCAATTAAAGAATGGATTCAAATATGTTAAAATGCTACCAGAATATCTTTATGACAGTCGCTCATTAAATTATGCCCCATTTATTGAGTGGATAAACCCAAAATACCATCCACGAACCTAACTTGCGTTACTATGTGTTCATCAAATCTGCTTGTCTAGCACTACAAATATAGGCAAATGTTGGCTTTCTCCTATTGACAATCAAATCATGGATGTTTTCATTTAATTATAACAACTGTGGAGTAAGATATGTATCTAAAAGCAATACAATTAACAAGCATATAGACGGCGCTCTAATACTAATACGTCTTCAGATGACAATTTTATGTTTTTCTATGTACAAAGCATTGGAATTGAGATTTTTATCAATGTCTTATCCAGGATAGACAATCTGATAGAATAGAATTAACCTGATCAATTTTTTAATTAATACATTACATGGTTTGTTGAGGATTGAAAATATAATATGTGCTGCAAGACATCTTAAAAATTAAACCTAAGAACCAGAGTAGCACAACTGATATAGTGAAAATGAAAAAATCATAATAAAACATAGTTTCTTTTTTTTATCTCCTTATCATTCCTCTTATCAAGAAAAGACGAAATTCTGCATTTTATAGGATTCAAATCTCGTAAAAATTGTGTTAGTTATTTTACACTAGTTCGGAGTTGCCATATTTTTCATAGTAGACTAGTTCATGGAGCTGCAAGCGGTTTTTCTTTTTCATTTTCCCTGTAACCTCCCTTGCAGGATATCCAAAACCCGCTATGATCGTAGGACTAAGATTTTCGGGTATTTCAAAGTCGGTTTGAAGTTGCTCTTGTTTTATTCCTGTAAAGAGGCCCGAACATATCTGGCTATTCCATGCTGCCAGCTGCATATTCTGCAGTACTCTTCCTGCATCTATGGAATGAAAATGGTACTTTGGGTTAGTTAGAATAATTATTGCAAAATTGGCACCTGCAACCCAGCTTCCACTTGTACTATCTTCTGCTAGCTTTTTGAGATTGTCTTTATTATCGACAAGGATGAAGCGCCAGTGTTGGGTATTAAGACCTGTGCCTGTTAGTCTTGCAGCTTCGAGAACTTTTTTTCTTATTTCCGATGGAACATCCCGTTTACTGAATTCTCTTACTTCAATTTTGGTTTTTATACATTCAAAAGTGTCCATATCCTCTGCCTACAATTTGATTAAAAGTCAAACAACTTAAATCTTTTAGAAAGGATATGAACATATTCGGTAGACTGATAAAAGTAACTACTGGGAAGAATATTCAAAGCATATATGGATGGATGGATGGTCATAATATTGGCTCAAATCGATAAGCAACTCAAAAGGATTGTATCTAATGATGTTTGTACCAGTATCAGAAAATAAGTATGTTCTATTTATGATGAATTGATATCACATCAGTTCTCCAAATGATTTCGGAAAACAGTATATGTTTAGACTATATTCATGGAATAAATATTCTAGCTTGTCATCCTGTGCATTTCTTTAATCATATAAATTTCCTTTACTTTACCTTTTTTCTTAAATTGATTGCTCAAAAAGTAAAAGTAGTACCTACGCTAGTCTGTACGAACTTTCCGGGCATTGTATCTATTATTCTATTAATAGCTTTCCAACCCGTGCAGTGACAAGGTATAACATACTCTGGATTTGCCTTTTGCAATTCTTCAATTGTCTGTTCTATTTTATCTTCATACATTCCACCAGTTAAGTGAAATCCTCCTATCACTGAATGAATTCTATTTACGCCTGTTAATAACTTTGCATATAGTATAGTATTAATTATTCCTGCGTGACCACAACCGGTAATTATTACTAACCCTTTTCCTTTAATATTGGCTATTATTGCTTGATCATCGTTAACAAATGGGTCTGGAATAAGATTCCGCTTATCTTGCGGGTCTTCTTTATATTGGACAGGAAAACCTTTCTCAAAGGTTGTTTCTCTTGGTATTTGTCCTGTGATTAGTAATAGAGGTGGTGACTCAGTGCTATAGTCAATCTTGCTAGCATCAATAGGATCATTATTATCTATTAAAGATGGCAAAAAACTAGGACAATTAATTTTATTTATTATGGCTCCTTGCTTTACGAGTGATTCTTCGTCTAATGTAGGCATCATTGCTCTGTTACCATCTGGATATACTATCCATCTTCTGAGAAATGCATCAGGATGGCATATTACTTTTGTAGGTCTTGATATGCGTCTAAGTATGCTTGGAAGTCCGGTAAAATGATCTAAATGCCCATGGCTAAGTATAATAGATTCTATAAATGTTAAATCTATACCAAATATATCAGCATTATAAATTACTCCATTTTCACTTACTCCTGTATCAAATAGGTAAGTGCTTTTTTTTTCTGTTTTCATACTTTTGAAACTCTCGTTATTACCAACTTCAAGAAGTGCAGAAAATCCATGCTCAGCAACAGGTGGAGGAAGAAACCTCTCATTCATTATCATCGGAGCTCTTTTTACAAAAGACTGTGAATTTGGAAGTAATCTATC
>JAICSL010000120.1 GCA_025936955.1 Nitrososphaeraceae archaeon | reverse complement strand
CAAAGTTTTCTCCATTAAATAAGCCAATAAAGGCATTAGGTGCATTTTCTAATCCTTCAACAATAGTTTCCTTCCACTTGATTTTTCCTTCGTTAATCCATTTGATCATGGAAGAATCAAACTCATTTAACATATCGTAATGATCTCTTACGATAAATCCCTGCAATCTAAGTCTATTTGTTATGGCCAGAAATAAGTTTGGTAAAGCATAAGGGTTAGCATTATTATATTGTGATATCATACCACAAAGCACAATTCTTCCAAATGTCTTCATATTATCAATTGCTGCTTCTAGATGTTTTCCACCAACGTTATCAAAATAAAGATCAATTCCTTCTGGACAGGCCTTTTTTAACTCAGAAGAGAGATTATTTTCGCCTATATCTTTATAGTTAAAAGCATAATCTATCTTGGCCTCATCTAGTAACCATTCTACCTTTTCTTCAGAGCCTGCACTTCCTACAACTTGACAACCTTTTATCTTTGCTATTTGAGATGCAACAGATCCTACAGCTCCAGATGCAGCTGAAACAAAAACGGTGTCTTTACCTTCATTTAATTCACCTATTTTGAGAAGTCCTACATACGCAGTAAGGCCGGTCATACCTAATACACCTAAAAACGACTGTATTGGTGCAATTTTTGGATTAATTTTCAGGACATCATTCCCATTTGAAAGCCAATATTCCCTCCATCCAAAATTCCCACGAATATATTCTCCTACCATAAATTTGTTATTCTTAGATTCTATAATCTGACCCACACATGCACCATCAAGAGGTTTATTTAGTTGAAAGGAAGAGATATAGCTTTTAGTTTCTTGAGGACTTCTCATCCGTCCACGCATATAAGGGTCTACAGACATCCATATGTTACGTACTAAGAACTCGCCTTCCTTAGGTTCTGGGACATCTACTTTAGCAAGCTCAAATACGTGCTCTGTAGGCAGTCCTTTAGGATATTGCTTAAGACGAATTTCTCGACCTATTCTTGATATCATATTTTCACGTTAAACCTCATATACTTAATTTATTTCATCAATAAAAATGGCATTCGATTTTAAGAGCAAGAGAGCTAGCAAAAGAGAACAGCTTAATACATAAAGGAAACTACCTTGTATATAAAATGAAGTTTCTAATGCCTCGTTTTATTTCCATATCATCGTTGTTCTGCATAACAAGCATAATTGTGATTGCATTCTTAGTCATTCTGACTTGTACTTCCATAGAAGACAAATTTCCTGATTCCATATTACTAATATTACAACATCATTACCATAGCCATTTTGCAAAAGCATTAGTTTCAAAATATCCTGAAGTTGGTCTGCCTTCTCCTAAAGTACCGACAATAGCTGATCCTCATCTAAAGGCACAAGTGATTTTCAGAGGTTTAAAGTATCCGACCAGTATGGCATTTTTAGGACCAAATGATGTATTGGTCACAGAGAAAGATGCTGGCACAGTAAGAAGAATTGTAAATGGCACTCAACTACAACAACCTTTACTTAATGTAAGTGTAGCCACGTATGGTCATAGAGGTATGTTGGGCATCGCAATCGCTCCTCATCCTTCTACTACTTTAGATCTCAGAAACCCCAATGTTAATCATATTAACACTACCACTAGCAATGAGTACATTTTCCTATACTATACTCAAGCGCCGACGCATACATCAGATGATATTACAGAAGGAAAACAGCCAACGGGTAATCACCTATATAGATATGAGCTAAGTGACAACAAAAGCAAATTAGTAAATCCGAAATTTTTGTTAGATCTTCCAGCAATCCCAGGAGCTATAGGTAATGGAGGCAAGGTCATCATAGGACCTGACAAAAATGTGTATATTACCATTGGAGATGTTGGAATTAAAGGACACAATACTAAAGCACAGAATATCCAAAATGGCAGTGAACCTGATGGAACAAGTGGGATACTTACGGTTGACCAAGATGGTAAACCGATTAAGCACGGTATACTTGGAAATAAATTTCCATTAAGCCTTTACTTTTCATACGGAATATGGAATAGCTTTGGGCTTGCTTTTGATCCTATTACAGGAATTCTATGGGATACACAAATTGGTTTGCCATTTGGTGATGAGATCAATCTTGTTAATCCAGGATTTAATAGTGGATATGATAAAATTGATGGTATATGGCTACATGGATATAGTATTGACCAAACCGAGAAGCAGTACGTAGCTCCAGTTCATCCAACAGATTTAGTTGATTTTGCTGGAAATGGAAAATATCATCCACCACAATTCACTTGGTTTAGAAAAGTGGTTCCTACCGGAATTGCATTCCTTAATTCAGACAAGCTTGGAAATCTATACAAAAACGACATGTTTGTTGGTGATGCGAAATATGGAAATATTTACCATTTTAAACTAAATACACAAAGAACAGATTTGGTTCTTCCTCCAGGTCCAATTGCAGACGGTATTGCAAATAGTTATGATAGTCTTAATCAAATAATATTTGGAAGGGGATTTGGTGGGATTACAGATATCAAATTCAATCCATATGACGGCTACATGTACATTCTTGCATTTGATGGGACTATATATAGAATAGTTGTTGCTAATAAGTAGTATTTGTTATTCTAATGCTTTGGCATAGGATATCAACTATGATCCAGAGTCAGAAGTAAACAACAATCCTTTGTTGCAGCTAAGGCTTTAGCAGATAGGGCTAAAAAAGCTGTTGGAGTCAACTAGAGTTTTGAAGGTAGCAGATTAAATTCGATTGAAGATATTGGTCATCAAAATAATTACTTTAGTTCATCCTGGTGTAATCTCTCGATTTCCTCATTTAGTTTCTACGTCACTCCATCGTTGTTTATTGAAAAATTGTACGCAGAACTTTATCTGTTGGGATACCCATAAATATCGTATAATTTACAAGTTTTCAAAGACAAGTAGTCATTATAGACCTATTCAACTTCAAGTCAGTTTTTGTATGAGCCTCTACGCAACATCAATAGATGATTATAATCTTTATCCATAATTTACTGTCGTTTCAATAGTCTTATATTCATTATGAATAATTCAACTCTGGTCCAGAGACTTGCCGTCTTAGTTATGTAAATAATGTCTGAAAAATCAATGGTTATTTAAAATGGACACAAGCTATGAAAAAAAGATTAGTTAAGGACTTTTGGGAAATGACTATTGCGTTTTTAGGTGACCCATATACTCAAGTATACAATTTGTAACAAGGGGAATTATATCACTTGGCGCCTCCCAAGATGTGGGATTGTACTCAGGTACCCCAGCATCCGCATAATTGACAATAACAAGTTCAGAATAAGATCGCTTGTCATTAGTCCGAGTACCGAAAGCGAGTAGACCATGCACGGCTAAGACCTTGCCAGTTGAAGTCGCTTAGGAAATATTTCAAGGTCGGAGTGTAAAGAATTACATCTTATTAATCCTTTGATTTTGAAAATGTCCTGTCTAGTTATAAACTCTAAACTAATAGTGATTTCTCCCGGTTAATTTATACCACTATAAAGGTCATTGTAACAATGGAGAACAGTATGTTATTATTGCAGCTGCTCTCTATAACCAGTTTTGACTTTATATGTTGTAATTCCTAATTCCAAGTGATGGCAGTATAAACAAAAGACTACAGATAGCTCCTAATAACCATGCGATAGCATAACCTACATGTTGAACAACGAATGAAAATAGGATTGGAACCCAAAATGCCCCAAATAACGATAAACCATTAACCCAGCCTATGGCCAAGGTGTCATACGAGTCCTTTGTTATTGTTGACTCTATGTTCTGTTCGTTTTTCATTTCTATCTTTGATTTTCTGTATGCTTCTTTGGCTGAGGTATATGCTATAGTAAAAACCCCAGCCGAAAAGATTCCTATTACAACGTTTGAAATTCCAACTATGTATAGTCCTGACAAAGTTGTTGTTGTAATGGCAATTCCTGCTAGACCGCCTGACATTGCTAGGCCACATACAAACAAAAGTTTCTTTATGTTTTTTGTATTATCGTATATCCTCCCAAAGACAGGCGCGGATATAACACCCGATATTAAACCCAGACCAGCAATAAAACCAGCCGTTGATGAATTTATTTTCAAATAGTCTTCCAAATAAAATACTAAGAATGTCAGAGGTAAACCCCATGCTATTTGTGCTCCAAGCAATACTAATCCAAAAACAAATAGAGACTTGTCAAATAACACTTTACGAATGTTTACTATCCTGATTTGAAGATGTTTTCCTTTTGGTATTTGTTGTGCTTGTTGCTGCTGTATTTCTTCTCCTTTCTCTTCCTGCCACTGTTTGTTTGGTAAGAATGCAACTAAGAATATAGAGCTTATCAATCCAAAGCCTCCACCTAACAATAGGCTTTGTCTCCATCCTACTAATCCTGCAAGAATTACCCACCCAAATATTCCTATAATTCCTCCTATTGAATGAGCTGAGTTTAGTAACGCTACCGCAAACCCTTCAGACCCTCTTCCTAGATATCTTGTAATCAAAGTAACGCTTGAACCAAAGAATAATGCCATACCAAGACCTACTATAAACCGCAGTACTTCGATTTCTTGTAATTGTGAAGATAAACCGCAAAGGAATGCTGCAGACGAAGATATTGTTATCCCATATATTGCAGTTCTCCTAGAACCCTGTATTGCAGCGAGAATTCCACCAGGTACTTGGAATAGACCTACACCAATTAAGAAACTCATAGTAAGCAATCCTAGCAAAGAGATATCTTGTTTGAAGTCTGAAGCAATCTGAGAGAATATAGAAGCTATATTAAACCAATTTATTGCGTATATTATCCTAGCAAATAGCAAACTCGAAACTGCCGAACGATTGGTTTTATTCATTTTTTAGCTTTATTATAATTGATATAAATATCCACGTGAGAAATTGAAGTTAAGAATCAATTGGTAACTAATACTATATTTGGTTTTTCATGGAATTAAAACTATGGTTGAAGGTTATGGAATTGAGAAACCAAAGTTGTCATATTATAGCTACCTTTGATGAGAATGTCAGTGTTAAAAGAGTGTTGATCTCTGGATCCAAAGCAGCTTACTGATAAGAAAATGCCAGATCAAGAAGTATTATTCAAGATTGATATACTCGAAAGGATATTTGTCAAACTTGCTACTGTAAAATGATACCAAAATATAGTAATATTTTTTTGAACTTATTTGATAACTAGTTCAAGATCATACGCTTCGGTTGGACATTAGAAAGAAGTAACATCATGCAATGATATATTTTATGCATCTAGATTATCTTTAAGTGAGTGCTATAATTTTGAAGAATAAACTGATTAGTTGATGTCTTTCTACTTATCTGATAAAATACAATGAAGAAGAGCTAAAATGCAAGAGAAGAGATATGCCTAAGTACTATAAATTGGTTTAGCTAGAGCACTTATTTCAATTATTATGTGTAATTAGTTGCTCGGTGACCTTTAGTAATTGGCCTAAATTTTGCATCAATTCACGCCACGAATTTTGACCCATTTCTTGCTTTACTTTGTGTTGGACTTGATTCCAGAGCAAGATAGTCTTGGTTACTGCGTTACGTCCTTTTTGAGTAACAGTCACAAATCTTGTTCGATGATCTTTACCTTGGGAAATTTCAATAAATCCCTGCCTTTCTAGTACTGATAAATTTCTGGTAAGAGTAGTTCTATCCATTCCCAACTTGTCTGCTAAATCAGAAATTCTGATCGAATCACTATTATATATGGCTTGTAGTACATTAAATTGAGTGGATAATAATCCAGTGGATCTAAATGCATTGT
>JAICSL010000068.1 GCA_025936955.1 Nitrososphaeraceae archaeon | reverse complement strand
TTAAGAAAGGACTTTGTCAAATCTTCGGGTCTCGATCTCTTACAACATGTAAAGAATAAGAAAGATTATTTCATAAAAGGGCCAAGGATAACATAATTGTCAGATCTTTATCATCTTACGGCCTCAGAGGTTACCAATGGCATCAAAGAAGGGTCATTTAGGGCTGAAGATTACATTTCCCAAATATTACAAAGAATAGAGAAAATTGATCTAAAGATTAATTCTTTTATAAACGTGTACAAGGAAAGGGCACTAAAGGAGGCCATAGCATTAGATAAAAAAATTAAACAGGGATTAGAAGTGGGACGACTTGCTGGTGTTGCAGTTGGAATAAAGGATAACATATGTACAAAGGACATGAAGACTACATGTGCTTCAAAAATGTTGGAGAACTATACTCCACCATATGATGCTACAGTAGTAGAGAAGCTAAGGAGAAGTGGGGCAATAATAGTAGGGAAATTAAATCTTGATGAATTTGCTATGGGTTCAACTACTCAATTCAGTATATATGGTCCTACTCGTAATCCCTGGGATACTGCTTATGTGCCTGGAGGTTCATCAGGAGGGAGTGCATCTAGCGTGGCGGCATTCGAATGTGCAGTATCTTTAGGTTCAGACACCGGTGGATCAGTAAGATGCCCATCAAGCTTCTGCTCTGTGGTTGGTCTAAAGCCTACTTATGGTCTTGTTAGTAGATATGGTCTCATTTCCTATGCGAACAGTCTGGAACAAATTGGTCCTATTGGGAAGAATGTATCAGATATTGTAATGACCATGAATGTCATCGCTGGTAATGATGATAAGGATCACACTACCGTAGACAGAAAACCAGAATACTTCTTGGAACACAAAAAAAATGTAAATATTGGATTAGTGAAAGAATTAATCCAAGCAGCTGACCCTGCCGTAGCAAAATGCATCTACTCTGCGGTAGATCTCTTCATAGAATCTGATTATATATGTGAGGAGATTTCACTAAAGTCCGCTGAATATGCAGTCGCCTCATACTATACAATAGCGATGGCTGAAGCTAGCAGTAATCTTGCCAGGTATGACAACATACGTTATGGTTATGATTCCAGTCCTGATGGTTATGAATGGAATACATATTATGCTAAAGTACGAGGTAATTTCGGCGAAGAAGTTAAGAGACGAATACTTCTTGGATCGTACGTGCTTTCTTCCAGATATTATGGGAAATATTATCTAAAAGCACAGAAGATTAGATCCTTATTGGAACAAGAGCTTAATTCATTATACGACAAGTATGATGTTTTAATATCACCCACTATGCCCATTCTTCCTTTCAAATTTGATGAAAAAATAGAAGATCCTCTCACATTGTATAAAATTGATATTAATACTGTAGTAGCGAACCTTGCTGGAATACCCGCAATATCAATACCTGCAGGGTTTAATAATGGACTTCCTATAGGTTTGCAAATAATGGCCAAAGAGTTACAAGAACAAACTTTGCTCAATGTAGCATTTGAGTATGAAAATAGGGCAAACATTAAGAGGAGTCCACAACTGTAAATGGTCGAAAAGTCAAAAATAGGTCTTGAGATTCATTTCCAGTTAACAAGTCTCTCGAGCAAACTTTTTTGCTCTTGTGATAATGATTACCGTTCAAAACATCCCAATTCTAATTTGTGTGAGGTATGTTCCGGACAACCTGGTTCATTGCCGCTTTTAAATCAAACTGCAGTAGAATTCTCTGCTATGGTTTCGCTCGCATTAGGGTGTCATGTTCCAGATAAAATAATGTTTTATCGTAAAAATTATTTCTATCCTGATCTTCCAAAAAACTTTCAACTGACACAATATAATGCGTATGGAGTCACAAGTATTGGTGTGCAAGGCGAATTGCAATATGGCGATGGAAGTACAGCAAGAATTCGCCGGGTTCAACTTGAGGAAGACCCGGGAAGGTTAGCTTATGGAAGAGGCGAAAGCGGAAGCAATTTCTTCTCTTTGATTGATTATAACAGAGCGGGTGTTTCTTTAGTAGAAGTTATCACGGATCCAGATTTCTCCTCTCCTAAAGATGTTCGCATCTTTCTAAATAAAATAAGTTCTATTCTAGAATATCTAGGAGTATGTGACACAAAGCTAGATAGCTCGGTTAGATGTGATGCGAATATTTCAATCGATGGAGGAAAAAAAGTAGAGATAAAAAATGTAAACTCATTCAAAGAAGTAGAGAAGGCTCTTAGCTATGAAATAGCTAGACAAAAGACATTAATAACTCACAAAATAGATATTAAAGCAGAAACAAGACACTGGGACGATGTCAGAAGAATAACTATACAAGCTAGAGAAAAAGAGGCAGAACACGATAATCGATACTTTCCGGAACCCGATATCCCTACCGTAATTCTGGGAAACAATTTCATATCTTTGCTTGAATCAAAAATGCCTGAATTACCTGATGCCAGAAAGACGCGTTTTATTACGAATTACAAGATTTCTGATGAGATATCTCAAATTCTTGTTGACAACAAGAAAATTGCTGACTTTTTCGAATCTGCTACCAATATTTATTCCTCACCTAAAGAAATCGCAAATTGGATCGTTACAGACCTGATGGGTTTCTTAGATGAAACTGCTGATTCATCCCCATTTTTACAATCAAGAGTTGAACCGAAACATATTGCTGAACTAGCAAAAATGGTCGATGAAAATAATATCAGCAGGAAGACCGGAAAAGCGATCCTCAGTCAGATAATAAAAACTGGCGAAATGCCGTCTAAAGTGGTTAATGAAACAGATGCATCGATGATTGATAGCATTAGTCTTATCTCAGAAACCATAGACATAATATTCAACTCGGAGAAGGCTGCGGTGCAAGATGCAAAGAATAATCCGAATACTATTAACTTTCTGCTTGGTAAAGTTATGCAATTGACAAAAGCAAGAGCCGATCCAAAGATAACACTCTCTCTGATAAGAAAAAAATTAGTTGAATGAAATTAATTCTTGTTCCTATTTGATACACCTAACAATTCTAGATGCTCTACTACGAGAGGTAGAAAGGCCCCTATGTCGGTAACGACTCCAGTAGCTTGAGTAGTTCCCCTATCGAGAAGTTTTGTTACGACAGGCTGACTTATATCAATAGCAACAACTTTTACTGTAGAGGGGAGCATATTTCCTACTGCGATAGAATGCAACATTGTAGATAGCATAAGAACCATTTTTGCATTTTCAAGTACTTGTTTGTATTTCTGTTGTGCCTCTACAACATCTGTTACAACGTCAGGTATTGGCCCATCATCTCTAACTGATCCGGCCAAGACAAAAGGGATATCATTGGTAATACATTCGTATAAAATACCTTTGTTTAAGATCCTCTTTTGAACCATTTCCTTCAAGCTACCAGCTTTAAAAATCTCATTGATTGCTTGCATATGGTTTCTATGTCCCCTTACCGCAAGAGTACCGTCCTCTACATGCATACCCAAAGATGTTCCCATCAGAGCATTCTCTACATCATGCACAGCTAGAGCGTTTCCTGTCAATAGTCCCTGGACATAACCATTGCGAATCAACTTCGCCAAAGCTTCAGAGGCACCTGAATGAACAAGGACAGGTCCAGCAACCACTATTATCTTTCCATTTACTTTTCTGGTACGAAAAATATCATTAGCGATCTTTCTACCTATTTGTTGTGTAGGCCTTTCACTGGAGCTAGTGCTGCTCATAAATTGAAAAATATCTACACCTTCTCTAGGACGTTCTTGCGGAATGATCCTTATACCTTGTTCCCCTACAACTATCCTGTCTCCTTTTCTTAATTCACGTATAGTTTTACATGTTGCAGTCTTAAGTGGACTAACCGTTATGCATTTATCCATCATCATATTTTCTACATTTATCCAAGTGTTGTCAAAGTATATTTGAGTAGGATTGTTAGTAGTGCTATAGAAATTATCAGGCATGACCATATTTCTAGCAACTTTTTTTAATTGTACCTCTTTAAGAGATAGTGGCTGTGCTCCCTCTCTATACACAACCTCTAATAATTCTTTCAGTTGCATCTTATTTTTGGATCGAATTAACAGACGCGCATAACTCGGATCACCCTTTCGCTTCCCTACCACGAACTCGAGAACTCGAAAATCACCACTAAGATCCATGATTTTATCAAAGATTCTAGTAAGAATCATTGAATCAATAAGATGCCCTTTTACTTCAATTTCTTGTTCATACTTTTCCATTCAACACCAAAACTTGATTATAGATAATTACCACTTAAGCATTATTTATATTGGTAGATATAATTTGCCAAAGTACTCATTCATAAGCTGCTCTGTTTTAATTTTGTAAACAATTTCGTTCTTCATTTCATCTGTAAACCACTGAGCAATCGACTTTGCAATACCATTCTTATCACATATGACTATCATATAGCCATTGTCCTCCTTTATGACGGCAACTAGGTTTTCTTCTCCCACGGGCTCCCAGATATTATTATTCATATCTTTTAATGCTAAGGCGGGCAGAGCATGACCGGTATAATGTGTCAGCAGTTCTTGAGCAGACTTGACACGCTTTTCTCCAACTTTCAGAGCCATAAAATACTGCATTCTCTAATGTTTTAGAGCATTGGACTTTAAAGCCTTTAGAATTTCTATAAAAATAACATGTTTACTCCCTTTGAGATACTTTATGGCAGATTCGAAAAAAGGAGCCAGTAATTTTTCCGAAGTCCCCTGCATTAAATACTGTCTCGCCTGTAAAGCCATTTCGAATTTATCTATTTCGTGCACAAACCGGGCGAGATCAGTATTATTATCCACATACTCTTTCCATATTTCTTCATAAATAATCCTATTTTCACTAGGTAAAGAGGACAAAATACAGTTCATTGCATTTTTTTCTTGCATTCTTTTTTCCTCCTTGGAAATTTCTTCAGGAGTAAAATCCCCTATTTTAGATTCTGCAAGATCATGAAGAATTACCATTCTCATAACTCTTTCTGTATCTAGATTTAAAATATCTGACAGAATCATGCTAATAGCACACATAGAATAAGAATGATCTGCCACTGATTCTGCGTCAGGAATCTTAGCGTTTACTACCCAGCCTTTCCTTTTTAAAGATTTAAGCTGCAATATAAAGTGAAAAAATGCAAGATATCTAAGTTCTTTATGCACTAATCCCACTCATTCATTTAATCCATAACAAGGATTATTATTTGTTAATTGTAAACAAAAATTAGGTGACCAAGTTTAGTTAAATTTTATATGCTTAAATATTCAATATAAATTATCAGAACCAAATAACAACTTCAGAAAATTAAACATCTCGAAATGAAATCAACTATGCTTGATAGGCCTCCAGGGTATATCTTCTACACCGCATCGTTTATTCACCAACCTAGCAACTACAAAAAGGAGATCAGATAATCTATTGAGATACACCAAGAGGAGTGAGTTTATAGGCTGGGTACGTGAAAGTATTGTCACAGCTATCTCCGCCCTTCTTGTAACACTTCTTGCTATATGCAACAAAGATGATTCATTGCTGCCTCCAGGAAGAATAAAGAATGAGATAGTGGGTAGTTCTATTTCAAACAAGTCTATTTTTGATTCCAAGTACGATATCATGTTTATATCCACTCTAGGCGTATTGTACTTATTTTCTCCCGGAGGAGTTGAGTCGGCAAGATCAGACCCTGCAATAAAGAGATCAGTCTGAACCCTATCTAGTACATTGATTATATCAGCAAACAGTCTTGGATACTTGAGAATCAATGAAGAATTAATTAAACCTATGTGCGAATTTAATTCGTCTATGGAGCCATAACTTATTATTCTATCATCGCCTTTAGATACACGTTTACCACCAATAAGACCCGTCTCACCTTTGTCTCCTGTTTTAGTATAAATTTTCAAAGTGTTGATGAATCAATACACAATATCAAAAATAATAGTTACTGAGAACAAAGAAGATTATCAGTAGGTGAATGATATTTGTGCGTACTTCTAACCGTAGTTTTGTAAATCTATTTTATAGATTCCATTGTTCATACTATTGTTTAAAATTAGAATCCGCGTAGAGAACGAGATTACTAGAGTGTCTATATGTGTAACAATTTAGCATCTAAATTTCTTCTGTGAAATTCTTAATTTTTCATACCACATAAAAATGATCCAATCATTATAAATCATAAATTCGTTAGGGTTTGTTTGATACTTCTGGGCAAAATTGATCTGGTATAGTCGTAATTAATAAGAATGAACTTGCGTCTTATGCTCTCGTAGGTATTTTTTTTTCTTGAATCTCTCATTGCACTTTTCGCATTTAAACGGTTTCTCAAACTCGAGGAGGAATCGTTTTCTTCTTTCCTCAGGTGTTTCGGTAATCGGATCAGTTTTGGTGTCTGCTGTTTTAATCATAACCAATGTTATAAAAAATTTTATTCTTTCCTTTATTTACCTTGAGTAACATAATTACTCAATAATTATTATAATTATGATATCTGTGAAAATATCTATGTATTTCTATACTTGTATAGTGTTCATAAGACAAGATTATATATGATATATTTCTTACGAGAATAAGTGCCGTCGTAGCTCAGCCTGGGAGAGCACTCGTCTTGAATTCAAGGGTGAAGCTGAAGACCGAGCTGTCGTGAGCTCAAATCTCACCGACGGCACCCAACTCTATATAAGGAAAGCATAGAAATCATAGATATGCTTATACCCAAGCAATATCTACTAGCATTTCGTAAATTTTTTTGCAAACATGATGAAGTTTTTTCGTTTAGAAAATATAATGATTATGACTTTCATGAATACTGCAAATGTTCTAAATGTGAAAAGACATTAAAATGGGTCAAAGGATTTGATGAAGATATACGAGGATAGATATGAAATATGGGTAGAATTAATCTTCCGTTATTAATTATAATCTGGTGGTTAGGAGCAATTATCGCAGCTTGTTCTCTGTTAATTCCCATTTACAGACAATATGTCTTGCTCGGAACAGTTGGATGGAGTATAGTTATCGGTAGCACAATCTTAATCATTTATAAGATCAAAAGAAATAAAGTCGAAGACAAAAAGAGACAGCTTGCTGAAAATGGAAATTAAGCTTTCTCTTTTCCGCCTTGTTCTTCTATGACTACAAGTGTGACTGTCGATGTTATCCCGGGTATTTTTCTTATCTTAGTTGTGATAAGATGATTCATTGTCTCTGTACTTCCTGATTTTACTTTGACAAAAACATCATGAACACCATATGTTCCTCTAACTTCCTTGACATCTGACAGTTTACCGATTTCATTAATAATATTTTCTTCTGACCCCAGAGTGCAGTTCACTAATATATATGCCGTTGGCATAGTAAAAATTGAAGATCTAAGTATTTTAGTCTTTATGACTATATTCTCTTATAAGCTAAGAAGGTCAACACAACTATTACACAAGGCTTAGACTGCAGTAAAAAAAATATATTGGAATACGTATATCCTTGAACAAAATATATTATAACACGTTATCCAGGAAATCACATTATAACCAAGCAACGCTTTGAATTTATATGGTTAGGAAGAAAAGTCTTGACCGGGTCTCAAAGTTGAGTCATATTCATAATGCCTTTTCAACACCTTCCAAACTCGACCTGAGTTTGAAAAATAAGAGTTTCCGAATTCACCATATAAAGATACTAAACTCTTAGAAAAGGGGCTATTCGTTAAATTCTACGCAATTAGTTTTGCTTCATGATCCACCCCCATATCATCGTGCGCGGTGTCCTCTGTCGCTTACGCAAATATCAGT
>JAICSL010000156.1 GCA_025936955.1 Nitrososphaeraceae archaeon | reverse complement strand
CACAGGAGAATATAGACTTTTAATTGAAAAAGGCAGGGGAAGAAATTATAATGACAATTTAGTTTCAGTAGAAGTTAAGTCTCCTCCTTTTTCAATAACCGAAAAGACATGACAAAAATAGCCAATATTACTCCGGCGCTAATCATAAAAGTAGATGACCCAATTGAATTATACAAAAATCCACCCAAAGTTAACCCAACGATACTTGCCAGGCCTCCAAAACTACCTGCAACACCCTGTACTGCTCCTTGAAGGTTTGACCCGGCACGTCTTGACAATATAGACATGAAAGAGGGCCACATAAGACCGTTCCCAACTGCGAATAGTATTACGGCTCCCCCCACTGAGACAATATTATTTGATACAAATAAAATAAAATTTATACCTAGTATCATGCTACCAATCACTACCAATTTTTCCTCTGAGAATTTTTTTAATGCTTTACGTAAGACAGGGCCTTGGACCAAAACCATTATTCCACTTAATATTGCATAAAACATTCCCAATTGAGTTACTGACCATTTAAGATCATTAGCTACATGTGTAGGAAAAGAAGCATAATAGATATTAAATCCAAGAAATATCAAAAAATACACTATAAGTAAAAAAGAAATATGTTTTAGTTTGAAAACATCTCGCAATCTATGTTTTTTAGTGTTTACAGTAGAATATGGTTCTCTGCATTCCTGCGAAAAAATCTTTCTGATGGTGCGTTCTTCCGGAACTAATATTTCTTCTGACGATAGACGTGATTCTCTTAACAGGAAGCCTATTACAATTAACGTGACCAAAGATAGAATTAATGCAGCTAGTACTGGCAGTATTGCTCCATAGACAGTTCCCCCTAAAATTCCAGCCAACGCAGGACCGAGAATAAACCCTAGATTAGAAGATATAGCCATTTTTCCAAAGTTTTTACTCCTAGTTTCATCTGATGAAAGGTCTGCAAGATAAGCATTGGCAACAGATATATTCCCACCAGTAATGCCGTCAATAGCTCGAGCAAGAAATAAGAACAACAATGGAACAATAATGAGAAATGTTCCAAGGTACTTGATATCAATACTAAAGGATTTTTCAATGGGTAAAAATAATGCAAAAAGAAATAATATCCAACCAACTGATGTTCCTGCATTACTCAATAGAAGAACTTTTTTCCTTCCAAAAATATCAGACCATCTTCCTAAAACTGGAGCTCCAATAAGTTGAAAAGCAGGATAAGTAGCAGCCAGTAGACCATAAACTATAGCATTAGCTCCATATTTCATGACTAAAAAAACTAAGAAAGGCAAAACAATACTAAAACCCAGAGTACTTACAAAATTAACCAATAATATAGGAAAAAGTGAAGGCTGTTTCACTTGACTAGCCATTTATTAGGTAATCATGGTGTTTCATTTAAAAGTTAAGACAATAAAATTGTGGACGATACGGCAAGAAATGGAGATGTGTACAATAATTAATGACACAGATACAACGATAACAAAAAGATCATTCGACTTGTAAAAGGAGATATCATAGATACATATGTAGATGTTATGAATAAGGCTGCAAATTCATATCTAAAACATAGAGTAGGAGCTGCCGCTAGTAAGAAAGCAGGTTCGGGTTACAAGACGAAAATAATAAAATAAGTTTTGTCCCGTGGTTCTGTAATTACAACTGCAGGAACAACCGTTTAAAGCAGTAATACATACCGGATGGTCAAGAATGTGAGAAGGTAATGAGAAGAAAAAATAAATAAGATTATAATCAGTAAGATGATCAATTAGAAAATTAAAGTAGTTGAATAATTAACAGATTTTCCTGTGATTGTCGACTATCAGTATCTTACCTAAGAGAGCAGCCTATAAGAATGTATAAGGTGTTTGGTTTCAAATAGATTTAAGCTAATTATATGTTAGTATAAATACATATTTTCTCGATTTTGATTCTTATGTTATAAAATAATTATCGATAAATCTACCTCTAATAAAAAAGAATAACGACTAAACAATTCAATAGAGGCGTCGCTTATCCAACTCCTATTGGTGGTCGCTTAGATTCACTATGTTCTAAAAGTTTGTGATAGTTTACAATATACAAACTGTCAAACACCTTTTTGCATACATTACACTCAAACTTTTGTTCTTTGGGAGTAGCTCTAACATTTTCGGCAGCACCCATTACTATATTATATAAACAAGGAGATAGTTAAGGTTTGCATTAAACATATTATAACCAGCATGACGGAATTAAAGGCTATCTTTTATTTGTTGAATTGGTAATCCTGTTTTATGTCGTACTTTGATCATTCATACTAAAATGACTGGCATGCTAATAAAATAAAGTCTTGCGTATTAACTAGTAACAAAAGCAAATAATAACAACATCATAATTCGTCTTCAATAAGATTATGGCGTGGAACTGATGTAAATGATTCATCACTACTTTTACTAATAATGTTGATATTGACTGTGACTATAGTTGTAGTTAATTCTTGTCCTTTGTTTGTGCCTTGTTTTGTCTTTTATTCAGAAAATTATTCTCATTAATATTTCTTTTTTCTTGTCTTTTGCAACAATGCTTATTTCGGTAGCTTTGACAGTGCGTTTAACAATAAAATTCCAGATACAATTATTATCACCAGACAAAAAAGTAAAGCATATTTTTTACTTATCAACAAGTGTAAGTATATATATTCATAATAAATGTTATTAAATATATTGAAGTTGACTCTATGCATATGATTAATCGTTTAAATGATTTGAATAATTTGGCATAGGATTTGACCGTTGGAATGTTGTACTAGAGTTGTCAGATTTTCTAATATTTATTAATGAGAACAAATACTTTCAATTTGTCATATCTCCTATGACATATTTTCACTTTGTATTTATACTCTTTGAAGTCTGCTTTAGAACATAACATAGTGTGCCAAGATGACGACTAATAGTATGATATTCATATTCTACCGGTCTCAGTTCTACACAGATCTACCGGGAACTACTATTCAATGCGAGACACTCAAGCAACCGCTGATTTAATTGAATTATACATTCTATTATACTGAGAAAGCCTATTAGTTACTGTGGTCGGCAAACATCCAACTTCATGCAATTGAACCAAAATCAAGATTATGTAAAGAAAATCAGATAACGAAATTAGTTCGACATAACTTCAACAAGTTTTCTTTAAATACATATGCGAAAAAGGCTTGAGTTCAGCTGAATATAAAGAGATCAATTTTTAGCAACCCGAAACAAATCCTTTCTAAAAATGTGGATTTATTAACAATATAACGATTAACTGCTTAGGTTAAGGGTGGCCTCTCCACCCTTACCACCGTTCATACTGTGATCACCACTACCGCTACGGGGCTCGCTACTACCTGTACTACCTCCGCATTCATCTCCAATTTTTGAATTGTTGCTTACAAAACATGATCCCCCAGGACCAATGTCGCCACTTGTAGCGTCGCCCGTCTCACCACCTGGGCCGCCATTTCCGCCAACTGCACTGCAGGTAAATGTCCCTATACAAGTATTATGCGCAAACGTACTATGCGTAGATATAAAGGATGATACTAAGCTTATAGACGTAAGTGACACTAGCAATAATCCTATCGTTAATTTGCATGACTTCTTTAATACCATTTATTAGAAACAATATAAGTTATACAATTACTTGAAATTTTTGATTAATTTTTATATCATAAAAAACCTATTTGGAAACAGTCTCAAGTCTTAGTAATTATTTTTAAGTATAAAAAAGGGCTAATTTTGATAGATAAATTCTAAGATAATAATTTTGATATATTATAACAACTATTGATTAGATTTAAGATAACCAACAAACTTATGCATATCCAATATATTTAACGTTGATATCCTTTTATTCACTAACATACACTGGAAATCTGCTAACACAGACATAATATATTTCGAGTATACTCATATATGTACATAAAAACATCCAAACGATTGTAATCATACTTAATCAGTACCGCAATATAGAAGACATCGCTAAAAACAAATTGTATATCTAGCAGTAACAAGAGCATTTGAATATTCATATAATAGTCAACACGAACAGATGACAATGAATAGCAAGAATATTACAATAATATCTATCATTGCTGCACTGCTCCTAGTTGCTGTTAGCACAACTATCATTTATAGTTCGGTATCTGCTATCCCACCATGTCTTACCAAAGATACGATGATTACAGTAAATGTATATAACGGAATGATAAGAAACCTACCTTTCAAGGCTGGGCAGACTTCAAATACGGCTGAGGGAATAAATATAACTTTGAAGTGTTAGCACTACATCAAACATGGTTCCAAGATACTTCTTTTCTATGTTTAGCAGAAACTTAGGATCATCATATTATGACAATTTTGACAAATTGCAATAATCTTTCATAAATAAACCAATGTATTGTTATATCTTTATTTTGCTTTGATAACCTTTCTATCCTCTGATATATTTTTATCCGTATACTGATAGAAGTATCTTCTGATATATTGAGATAATGATAATGATAATGATAAAATATTTGGTGATATGATCGTATTACCAAAATGACACTACGTTGGCCAAGTAGTATATCCAAACAAATGCGATATCGATGAGAGGTGGCAGCTATTGCTATGACACTATCTAATTAGAGCAGATAGTCTCATTCAACCACCAATTTTCTTCATCATATTTTTGAACAACGTCTTACTCGCAATATCAACCGAACTACTAGATTACTACAATATGGCCAGAACTAAATTGTTCTCTTTTATTTGCATGGTCTGTGGTATATACAACTTTCACTATAACGTTCTTCTTGGTTTCGTGTATGTCTTGTAGTTCTCACAGGTATAAAAGCGGTAAGCCTTGTCTAGAATCCGTATAGCGCCTGGATATACTCTCAACATACCATTCCAAAACCAAGTTATGAACAACTCCATTAATTAGTTTTAATGTCTCACATATTTGTCATTTGAAGAGTGTCGTTAAATTGTAATAGAAACAATGATAACCTATATAATTACCCAATCTACTTTGAATATTAACAAGCACATCAACT
>JAICSL010000394.1 GCA_025936955.1 Nitrososphaeraceae archaeon | reverse complement strand
TCTTCCATATATTATGGCTATGATTTATTAAAGAATGGTAACCAGGCACTTGATTCGGTGGAAGCAGCCGTAGCAAGTATGGAAGATAGTGGTGTGTTCAATGCTGGTATGGGTTCTTGCCTTACAATTGATAAGACAATAGAAATGGATGCATCAATTATGGATGGACGAGATATATCTGCTGGTTCTGTTGGGATAGTACAAGGTATTAAAAACCCGGTGAAATTAGCCAGACAAATTATGGAGCGCACTGATCATGTAATGATTGTCTGCGATGGTCTAACTAAGTTTCTTGATCTATTTGACAAAGATGTTGAACGATATCATCATGATATTAGTGAGACGTTGTTAAATAAATACAATAGTCTTGTAAATAACGCCCAAAAAAAATGGAAAAAGAATAGCAAATTATTGCTGCAATATGCACAATCGCAAAAAAACGATCAATATTACGGTACGGTAGGTGCGGTTGCCATTGATAAACATGGAAATGTTGCTTCAGCTGTATCGACAGGCGGAAGATGGCTTAAAATTCCTGGTAGAATAGGGGATTCAGCAGTTATTGGTGCTGGTTTCTATGCAGATAATGGACTAGGTGCATCATGCGGTACTGGTAGTGGAGAGTATTTCATGAGACTTTGTCTATGTAAATATGCTTGTGATCTGATGCAATCAAATAATGCACATTTGTCAAGCAAAAGGTCAATTGATTTGCTAACTAAAAGATTTGGACATAATACAGGTGGAATGATAGCTGTAGATCATAAGGGAAAGTTCGGTATAGCCTGCAATACAAAATCTATGCCAACAGCTCTAATTACTGGGAAAGATGAAAAAACAAAGATTGCGTTTGAATATAACTAGGTGATGATTATGCAGTCTTCACATTTATTATCAACTATGCTAGTGATCTCTGTATTAAAGTGATGGATATGTATTGCATAATGTGATATATTTGCATAGCAGTTGCATAGCAGTGCTTCAAAAATGATATATCGTTATTAGTGACTACATAGTCGTTTAAGTGAAATCAATGATTGTTTGCTATCGTTGTAAATAAATCTGTCGCAAATCAGATTTTAACGTTACAAGGCGATAGTTATATTAAAACGAGAGAATCTGAATTCTTTCTCTAATTTCTGATTTATGAAATTGCAGTTGCCTTAAGTTGATGATGATTTGGTCTACATTATCCTTGTCATTAAGAAATAGTACAGTATAACCATGGTTGGCCTCTGTATAGGTTTGTGTCTTGATTTTATTTAATGTACACACACATACTCTTACTCCAGCTGCTAGTATAGATAGACGCTCTAGTCCCTCAGCTTCGCTCTCATAAGCGTTGTTAGCATACGTGTACTTCCAAAAATTGCCCTACAAATCTACAACATAGAACACATCTTCTGACTTCTATAGTTATAATATAATTATCTTATCCTTACATATACATAATACTTTAAATAAAAAGAGCCAAATCTCCTATGGAAGGGTTGTATTTGTAAGAAGTACTTTGCAACAATTCTAAATTTGCCTATCTTCCAGTATTTTACAGATCCAGGACCAATTTATTGCTTGACCTGCTGTGTAAATATAATATAATTTTATAGC
>JAICSL010000340.1 GCA_025936955.1 Nitrososphaeraceae archaeon | reverse complement strand
GGAGCATATTTGAACGACAAGAAAATACTAAAAAGTATCAGAAAAGAAGCAGCTATAAATGAAAAAGACCAAGAGGAGAAAGATATACTGATAAGTGTGAATATTTCAGGAGTTTCGGAAGAAATTGTAAGTCGTCTTTCAAAAGTTATTTCAATATCAAATCATACAAGATATTTTGGAGCAAATGCTCTAGAGTTGTGCTACTTAGCCAGAGGATATTTAGACGCATATATTGATTTTCGAGGTAAAATACGTTCCACTGACATGGCTGCGGCATTTTTAATTGTAAAGGAATCAGGAGGTAAATTGTATTCTAATAATGGGAAAGACTTGGATGCGGACTTGGGGGTAAATACAACAATGTCCTTTTTGGCAGTCTGTGATGACAAACTTTTTCATAAACTTGCACCTTATCTAGCGTTGGATAGAATTTAATTGAAGCGCCCGGGCCGGGATTCGAACCCGGGTCGAAGGAGTGACAGTCCCCCATACTAGACCGGATTATATGATGTATGCTTCTAAAGCAAGGCATCTCTATACTACCCGGGCACGTCTAACGAAGTTTTCGAGAAAACTAATTAAAATGTTTTGATTTTGACGGTCGTTGCAAATCTGAATTGCAAATGATATATCTATAGCATTAAATTATGCTATGAGTAAGTGGTGACAGGGCCCGTAGCTCAGCCAGGTAGAGTACCGGACTTTTATCTCTGGAGAAAGAAATCCGGCTGTCTCGGGTTCGACTCCCGACGGGCCCGCTAACTACTCGGGTTCATCTACTTCCTTTGACCACAATACGTTAACAAAGAAAAACATGACAAAATGCGAGGTTTTTTCATAGAATGCCAGTTAGATTAGACACTTTAGTTGATAATATTGAAAAGTCGATTACTAATCCTATCAATGCCAAGCTTATTAGAGAATTTTATCAATTTATGAAAACTAATGAAACCTCTGAAAGTTATCAGAAAAATAATCTAAAAGTAATAATTAATTTTGCAAAGTATCAAACAACTGATATCAGCCTCTACGATATAGATAAAAAGGATCAAATTCTGGAATTTCTGGATAGCAAAATAAAAAATATAAATGATGACCCTGATAAAAGATGGATCACTACTTGGAATGATTATGTTGGAAGAATAAAATTTTTTATGCGATGGCTATATAATCAAAAGGAAGGAAATGATCTAGGCAATAATATATCTATCTCTGATTGGAAGACACCTCTTTTTATACAAATAAAGAAAAAGAAAACAAAACGTGTGAGTCCATACTTAGAAACAGAACTATGGGAAAAGGATGAAATTCTTCATATAATTAGATATGAAACATACAAACGCAACAAGGCTGCTTTATCTCTTTTATGGGATTTAGATGCGCGAAATCATGAAATTACACTTCTCAAAATGAAACATATTCGTCTTCGTGAGCGCTACGGTGAAGGGGAAATTCCACATGAAGCAAAGACTGGAAGCGGTCCAATCTTACTTATGTGTTCTTTTCCATATGTAAGGGATTGGTTAAACGAACATCCTTTCAAAAATGAACCAAATGCTAGACTTATATGTAATCTAAATAATGGTGCTCCTATTACTGCTGATACTCTATGGACTATAATGAAACAATTACGTAAAAGAATTGCTATGTATTGTAAATTCAAACCTTCAGAAATCGCATCAGTTGCAACCATAACTGCCTGTCTTGCTTGTTCAAATTCTTTAAACCTCTCCTTTCTCTGTGTTTCATTAAGTTCTCCGAAAAGTGTAACTACCTTTATTCCTCTAAAGTTTCTATGTTGTGGTATTTGTTCCGCAAGATAATCAAGAGTATCTTTGTACTTTGTAAAGATAATTGCTTTTGATCTCTCTCTTATAAATGTCCTAAGTGTATTGTCAAGCATATAATTCATTTTGCTATCTTTTGACGATGTTATCTTTCTTGTTGTTGCAATGGCATCTTCGACAATATTTTTTTCTCTTAATAACAATTCTTTATGTCCAAAAACAATTTTTTCCAACCTGTTTCCAGCTATTTCCTCAGAGGTCTTTTCGCCAGGATCATTATCAAGTACGATTGCTCTCGCTTCTTCTTCTTTTACTGAAGACTCTTCCAACAGATCATCTTCTTCTAAGGCTTCAGAAATTCTTTTTGATCTGTTGTCAAGGGATTTGAGCAGAGCTCTAGGAGAGCTTAGTCGCCTTCTGTGTAAATGAGTGACAAACCATTTTGCTAACCTTTGATTACGAAGGGATTGTGAATTGGCAACGGACATTACATGTTCTGCTAGTAATCCAATCTGATTAACTACATTAG
>JAICSL010000151.1 GCA_025936955.1 Nitrososphaeraceae archaeon | reverse complement strand
CAAAAACATAAGAGGAAAATCGTTTATTCTGGCCATGCTGTAGTATTTGGCAACAGTATTTACTATGTCTATATTATCTGATCCTTTGCTAAAAGGATAGGAAAAAATTGTTGAATCAATTCCGTGGTTTAATAGACATTGCTTTGACTGACCTAGTTCATAATCTACCTCGTCTAGAGATAGTGTAGTCAGGTCTTTGTGATTCATGGTATGAGCTTCTATATCATGTCCTTCGTCATGTAATTGCGTCACATCTTTCCAGTCCATCCGATTATTTGTATTACTTTCTGCATAATTACATACAACAAAAAAAGTAGCTTTGAAATCATATTTGTCAAGGATGGGTTTAGCGAGATTGAATTGACTCTTATAACCATCATCGAATGTCAGGATTGCCACTTTACTACTATTACCTGTGATAGGATCGCTAATACTATCCAAGTTACTTGCAGAAGAGCGAGCTGCAGACAAAGAAGGATTATGACTACTATCTTCTTGTTGTATATCTGTGCTCTGTCCTGCATCAACATCATCTGGAGTTTGTACTCCTTGTAAAGAATTCAGTTGAGTTTTGTCTTTAGTATGTTTTACTGCGTTTACAAGAATAATAGAAGTAAATGGTATTGATAATAGTAATAGAATAAAAATACAACTAAGGAAATAAGCTGCAATCGAATATACCGGATTTGTCATATAATAGTCTTAATACTTTATTATATCTGGAAATCTTATAATTATGGAAAAACTAACTACTAGTATAAAATATGCAAAGTATGCAATATGAATATATCGTTATACAAACATAGTAAGGTTATTTGAATATCACTTAACTATTAAGTGAGCGAAATAAATTGCAGCTTCTATTTCGAGTCAGAACATCATCTTCAATCTTTGATGACTGATCTTTATGATTGCCCTGCAATTTTGCTAAAAGTGTTCGGACAACCACTAATTCTCAGAAATATCCAAGTAGTAAAGAAAATTCTTGATATTGATACAGTTATTATTCCAAAAGAATATCTTGCTGCGGTAAAGCTTATTGAGGATAGTTTTCCTTCTATCTGAGTTGAGCAGTTTTCTAGTGAGGACTATGATATAAATAGTGATAGTATGCCGCTCTTTTGCCATATTTATTTAAAAAGAATATTGTAGAACTCTATAAAGAAGCAAGGTTCAAAGTTCCTTTAAATACTTTTATTCAATGTACAACGAACGGTTGCCGCCGCCAATATGTAACTACTATAGGTTAAAATCGTACCAATTGTGGGACCAGTATTTAATGAGAAATCCGAACCCATTGAATCATAGCTTTTGTGGAGTGGTAATCAACTTTCCGAACAATTGTGATTCCATCATTTTTATATGACCCATTACCATATCTTCGAAAGGATAAACCGTATCTACTATTGCTTTTATTTTTCCTTTACTTGTCCATTTAATTACTTTTTCTAATCCTGCACGTGTTCCTTGAGTAGCTCCGATAAGATTAAGTCCTCTAAAGAAGAGGTATCTCAAATCTACTTTTGAATTATATCCTGTTGTTGCTCCAGTAGATACTAAGGTACCGCCATTATTTAAGAGACTGACTTCTTCTGCAAATACAGATTTTCCTATATGTTCAAAAATAATATCCACACCTTGATTATTTGTTATATCTTTGACTTTCTTGTACCAATTTGGCTCTCTATGGTTTACGACATGATCAGCACCTAATTTGAGACATTTATCCATTTTTTCTTGTGTACCAGCTGTTGCGATAACATCACAATTGAATAACTTTGCAATTTGAATACCTGCTATTCCCATTCCACTTCCACCTCCCATAATCAAGACAGTTTGTCCTGGCTGAATATTAGCTCTAGTAACTAACATATGCCAAGAAGTCATCCCTACCATAGAAATAGCGGCAGCATCTTGAAAAGAAACATTATCTGGAATTTTAATGACATTGACCTCTGGTAAATGTGTATATTGGGCAAATCCCCCCCATAAAGGGCCAGTTTGAAAACCCCATACTTGTCTTTCGCGACAGTCATATTCTTTGCCCGAAGTACAGGCATTACAAATTCTACATGTTAGATTGGGATGTCCTACTATTCTATCTCTTTTTTTTATACCTAAAACATTTTCTCCAATGTCTACTACAGTTCCCGATACATCACTTCCAGAAATGTGGGGTAGAGGAATCTTGATTGGTTCTCCCCAAATTCCCCAAAGGTCATTGTAATTATAGGAGGCCGCTTCGACTTTTATAAGAACTTGATTATATTTGATTTTTGCCACGTCTATGTCTTCGATTTTTACAACTTTTCTGGGGTCCTTATTATGCTCATGATATACAGCCGCCTTCATATATCTACCAGAAAGCATATACAATTTAAAGAAATAGATAGCATATCATAAAATATTTCAATCCGAAAATAATGGAAGATCAAAAGTTGCTATAATGACCTATTCGAATGTAGCATTAAAAATAGCCCCGTAGCGAGAAATTGTTAGAAGGAATAGAATACTTGATGATAACCAAGTCTTTTGTCATAATTTTTCTTGGGAATAATGGTTCTTGTAAGTGTGAAAGAATAAAGTCTAGATTTTCATTGATTATGTCTCCATTTATTGAATTAGTTGTCATTTATCATAACCGTACTATTGTAGACAGTCATAATCATCGTATAAAGGAAGTTGAAAGAAAAAACACCCCTTAGCACACTACAAAATAATAAGGTAAGTAGGGGTGAAAATTTTTTCAACCCTATAGATTCAGATTTTGACAATCCTTTTTCTTTCCTACACTATTGTTACTTACAATTCAATTTTGCAATACGTATCAAATGAGACTTTTTTAATCTCCCGCTTTTTAAACATGTTTTCAATTATCAAAGCAGCATCACAGATTTCCTTTTTCTGCAAAGATCCTTGCTTTATCTTAACGGGATGTTTACTTCTTGGTTATGATTAACGTAGTCTAAAAACTTCCTGATCGTATTAAATACTTCTCCTTTGTTGCAGGAGATTTGATAGCATAGAGGTATAATGTCCATAGATCTGCCGATAACGTTGATTCCGATGTTTCTTCTGTTGACAATTTTTTGCTTTCTCACATTTATTATATTAAGACCCACTAAAAAGCAATGATATCGGAGCGGGTTCGGTGGGATGCAGCTGAAAATCAATCAAATCTAATTTGAAAAAAGATATCCTGAACATTATAGGAGACAAATATATGGTGTCATCTGTAAATCCTACAAACAATATTTCTCATAATACTTGGAACATTCTTTCTTAAATGAAAGGTATTGTTCTATGAAAGTTGTGTTGTTGGATGATAAAGCAAAAAATAATCATCTATGTAGGATCGAAAATATATTCAAACTAACTGTTCAATTTCTTTCTTTCTTCCAATTATGATTATTATCATAAATGATTTGTGGATAATTATTATAAGACAGAATTTCAACTGCCTTTGTATTTTTCCCTCATTTTCCTCTAACCTCAATTACATTCTGCCTGCTTCCTTCAGACGAGAAACCATTCTTGCTTCACCTTGTTGAAATCGTGTTTTATCATCATCTCTTTCCAATATCAGTGCTGGAACTTCTGTAGGTTTTCCATATTTATCAAGAGCAACCATGGTAACAAATGCTCTTCCTGTATGAATTCTCATATTATCGTCTAGATCTTCAGTTTCCACAGTGACTTCAACTTCCATAGAGGATCTTTTTACATAGTTTAGTCTTGCAGAAAGAATTAGTGCATTACCAATGAATACCGGCTTTAAGAAAGTCATTCTATCTATACTTGCTGTGACGATATTGGCACGGCCAGCATGTCTTTTGGCACATAAACCGGCGACAAGATCTACATATTTTAATATAACACCTCCAAACACATTGCCTTTTGGATTAGCATCTGAAGGTAGCATCATAATTGTCGTCTCAGCTCTAGAATCGTTTGGACGTTTACCTGCTTTCGAATGTTGTTGCGCTGCCATTGAAAGACTATCATCGTAGTAGAAGACCTTAATTAAAGCTAATAGATCGAATCCTAATCAGTTGTCTGAAAATGATAGAAATTTAGTGCTAACCTAAAAGCATCAAATATATCATTATATGATGTAGCTTCTTTATTAATGTCCTATCATTATCTACTGCTGTTCTCAATGAAGTTATCAGTTTGTCAAACCTGTCTGGATTAATTGCAATACGTCTACCTTTGTTCTCAAGTATCATATAATGTCCTAACATTGCTTTGTGTACTGAATTGAAATTAACAGGAACAATTTTTATATTCTTAACTTCAACAGTGAGGAAGTGGAGCCGAAGGTTTGATATTGTTAGGATAACCGTAAGATCAAAGGCGACCTCCTGAGACATATTTTGATCTCTTCTTTTTATTGTTTTAGAATCCTAATAAAGGAGTGATATCACAACGGGCTCGGTGGAATGCGAACCAAATTTGACTCAATTATACACCCAGTGGTGGTAGAAAGCTTAGAGGAAAATATAACAGCATCTGGGAGCTTAATACAGATGCAGAGATGTCAAAATTAGCATTCACACGAACAATAATAATTGCAATAATAGTGGCAAAGCCATATTATATTATATTTACGTGTTAAAGCAGTAGGAGTGATAGACCCGCTGCTTGGGATTGAGGTACTAGTGAGTAAGAATAGTCCACTCTTCAGTTGAGTACTTCCTCTATAATACAATATACTAGGACGATATTTAAAAATTCCAGAAATTAATTCTCTAGATTGTATCTAACTTCAGATTATAGATGATTTATGGGTCTTATTCATAATTCTCTTCAAAATGGTAATGGGGTATCCATGCTGAATTATAATACAGGATACTGAGCTAAATACATTCAGCTGCTGCGACAGTCTGAACTGGAATAGGACGGCACGCCTTTCATAGTCATTAATCATCTATCGATTTATATCCATCCCTTCTTGCCTTACCATCAAATCTATGCATCGTATTATCAATTTCCTATCTTCATCCTCATTATATTTTGATAGAACAGAAGGCAGTTTAACTGCTCGTAAAAACAAAAAACCTTATCTATTCAGACAACTTGGCATAGTATATTAGGATTGGTGTTGCCATTACCTTCTTTTGGTATTATTTTTATATTTTTATTATTATT
>JAICSL010000022.1 GCA_025936955.1 Nitrososphaeraceae archaeon | reverse complement strand
TTTCGATTTTACATCAACATCATAATCAATTACATTTCCTAGGAAAGTGTAACCTAACTTCCATGCAGTCTGAGGACCTGTCTGGCCAGTTTCTCCATCGGATGCTCGATGACCAGAAAATACAATATCCATTTTTTGGTCCATCTTGTGTATCCCGGTTTTCAAAACCTCAGCAGTTGCCAGGGTATCGGCACCTGCAAAAATCCTATCACTATAGAGGTGCAATTCTTCTGCGTCAGAAAGGAATTGAGCTTGCTGTAAAGCCAAATCTGCGATAGGAGGACCCATTGTACTTATCGAAATATGAGCGTCGTATTTGACCTTGGCATAGAATGCTGCACTTGTTGCTACGGCGCTGTGAGGTCCAAGAATACTCTTGGTTTCGGCTCTATTTAAAGTGCCGTCCGCGTTATAACTTACATTGCCCTCTGAGAAATCAGGTTCAAGCTTAACTATCACAGCAACGTTGATTGAAACCATTATCTCTTCACCATATAATAGCTTTAAAATGCTTTACGCATCAAATCTTTGTTGCTAAGTAATCAATGAAATCTGGGGAAAAGATATCACAATGGTTCTAACCCTAAGACAACAACTATGCAGAAACCAACGTTCACTCAATAGATCCCATCAATCAACATAATGAAATATTCGTTTGTTTTCTGATAAGATTTAATATTATTTGCTTTGCTTCTACTAGTAGAAATTGCAAGGGATTACCTTAATCTGATTTAAAAATTTGTCTATAATAAATAGATCGCAATTCTTCGTACGCCTTTCGTAAAGTCCTGTAGTAATCAGGCATTTTGGGTGGGAGCATGGTATAACAAAGATAAAAATCCTCAGACTCCCTCAAATAGCGCTTGGTTTTATCAAACATGGCATGAGCAGTCAGTTGTGTTCTATCGATGATAAACCGCATATTATTTATTCTGTCAGATAATTTGATAGTCTTGATGTCGTACTCTGCATTCGTAAGGATATCGCGATATTCTTGGAATCTATTTAGTTCACGTTCTTCAGCATTAAAACCGGGATAATTTTCCATAGGACGCACTTTCAGTTGAGTAGCAATTTCATAAATTCTTTTTCCGAATCGATAATGGAGATAAGCCTCAAAGCCGTATGATTTGGTCTGATACCAGTCAAGAATTCTATCATTATCTTCTAATATATCATGTAAGATAGCAGACGCAATCTCAACACTTGTAATATTGCGATTCATCAATTTGTAATGTTTAACAACGTCAATCGTCACAGGCCAGATATGAGTTTCAAGAAAGGAAGAAAAGCCGTCTTCACGTTTCAAACCCGAGTGTACTTCTTCAGCAACCTCAATAGCGCTCAATAGATAATCATCGATTCGTAATTTTGCTTGTTCGCTTATATATTTTAGAAAATTCTCCTTACTAACCCCATATTCTTGTATGCCCATAATATATTAATAAAGGAGTTACAGAAAAAATTTACTGTTATGAGTAAACCGTAATTTTATTTAATTGCTTTCAGGCGTTACTCTAAGTGATTACGCTACTCACCGTATTAATCTGTTCACACAAAATTTAGTATGCTAGTAAATTTAGATCACATATGCAAAGAAAATCGCTGACTTAGATCTAATTATCAGTACAATTTGATTCTGACATAAGATAATCTGCTCAAAAGGTAAATGGTGTAAGTGAAAGGAATAAAATGATTCCTCTGAGTACTAATATAAGTCTATTTTGTAAATCCTTAATCAATGCAAATACCAGCGAGACATTTTAAGCTCTCAAATAAATTCTCTCCTAGAGGTGACCAGCCGCTGGCTATTAAGAAACTGGTGAAAGGATTCCTATCAAAAAAAGGTCGACAGACATTACTAGGAGTCACAGGGAGTGGTAAAACGTTTACAATAGCAAATGTCATTGCAAAAATAAACAGAAATTGCCTCATAATTTCACCTAATAAAACTTTGGCTGCTCAACTTTACTCTGAATTTAAGGAATTTTTTCCTTACGATAATGTTGGCTATTTTGTAAGCTTTTATGACTACTATCAACCTGAAAGTTATCTTCCTCAGACTGATACATATATCGAAAAAGATACACAAGTAAATGAAAAAATCGAAAAAATGAGACTAGAAGCTACTGCCATGCTGATGTCTGGTGAACCTACAGTAATTGTTTCTACCGTTTCATGCATATATTCACTCGGGTCTCCTCAAGAATGGGAACGAAATTCAATTACGATAAATACTGAAAGGAAAACTAATAGAAGAATGTTAATTCAGGAGTTGATACAATCACGCTATGAAAGAAACGATATCTCTCTATCGCCGGGAAGTTTTAGGGTAAAAGGGGATGTTATTGATATTATTCCAGGATATTCTGATGAAATAATTCGTTTGTTATTGTTTGGAGATCAAGTGGAAAAAATAACTATTCATAATCAAGTGACCATGAATAAGCTAAGAGATGTCAAATCGATAAAGATCTTTCCTGCAAAACATTATGTAATTGGTGAGAATTCAAGATCCAATGCAGTAGAATCTATAAATGCTGAATTAAACCAATGGCTTCCACATCTGTCAGGCGAACTAGAAAAACAAAGACTTGCTTCCCGTACAAGATATGACCTAGAAATGATAAAAGAATTGGGATATTGTGCAGGCATTGAAAACTATTCTCGTCATCTGGATGGCAGACTCCCTGGACAAGCACCCAGTTGTCTATTAGATTTTCTTGGCGAAGATTATCTGGTCGTAATTGATGAGTCACATGTTACAATTCCTCAGCTACGTGGGATGTTTCATGGAGATTATTCAAGGAAAAAAAATCTTGTTGATTATGGGTTTAGGCTGCCTAGTGCTTTCGACAATCGTCCGCTAAAATTTGAAGAATGCGAGAAATATTTACAAAAAGCAATATTTGTTTCTGCAACTCCAGCAAGCTACGAACTCAAGACTAGCTTGCAGGTAGTAGAACAATTGGTTAGACCCACGGGATTGGTAGATCCTAAGGTAGAAATGAGGCCGATCAACGGACAAATTGAAGACCTTATAAATGAGATTTCTATTAGAGCAAAAATTAACCAGAGAATCCTCGTTACAACCCTTACAAAACGAATGGCTGAAGATCTTGCGGATTTTCTTTCGAGAAATCATATCAGAGTGCGTTATATGCATTCAGAGATAGAGGGACTAGAAAGAACAGAAATTATACGCCAGCTGCGGATTGGGGAATTCGATGTGTTAGTTGGTATAAATCTTTTAAGAGAAGGTTTGGATATTCCAGAGGTTTCATTGGTTGCAATCTTGGATGCCGACAAGGAAGGGTTTCTGCGCAATAATACAAGCCTGATTCAGACTTATGGACGCGCAGCCAGAAATATCGACGGGAAGGTAATAATGTATGCAGACCAACTTACTGACTCTATAAAGAGTGCAATAGCAGAAACGGAGAGAAGAAGGAAAAAACAGACTGATTATAATATAAAGAATAAGATAACACCAAAGTCCATAATAAAAGATATACCTGAAAAACAATCTAGTACCGAAACATTTTCAGCCGAGATAAAATCTATGACTAGAATTGACCTCTTGAAGCTAGCCGACGAAACAGAAGAGTCTATGAAACGCTATGCGGAAGATTTAGATTTCGAAAATGCAATACATTTTAGGGAAAAACTGAATAAGATTAAAAAGAGTCTTGGAGAACCGATTCTCTCAGAGGTTTTATGATCTTTGCATGACAAGATAATCATAAAAGGCGCTAGACAGCATAATCTGAAAAATTTCAATCTTGAAATCCCAAAAAATAAGCTGGTTGTAGTTACTGGTCTATCAGGATCCGGCAAATCAACACTTGCATTCGATACAATCTATGCTGAAGGCCAAAGACGTTATGTCGAATCTTTATCTGCGTATGCAAGACAATTTCTGGAACTAATGGACAAGCCAGATGTTGATTCTATCGACGGCCTCTCTCCAGCAATTTCAATACAACAGAAAACTACAAATAGAAATCCTCGTTCTACCGTAGGTACAGTTACCGAGATCTATGATTACCTAAGACTGTTATATGCTAGGATAGGAACATCTTTCTGTCCTAAATGTGATAGAAAAATTAGCAGTCAATCTGTTGAAGCTATAACAGATTCTGTCTTACACTCGAGTGAAGGTAAAACTGTTTTCCTACTCGCGACTGTTATTCAAGCAAAGAAAGGAACATATGAAAAGCTGTTTGACGAGGTAAAGCAAAATGGATTTGCGAGGATTCGCTTAGACGGTGAAATAATTAATTTAGATGACGACCCTGTAGGCCAAGATGGAAACAATAGGTATCCTAGACTTGATAAACAAAAAAAACATAGCATTGAGATCATTGTTGATCGGATTAGAGTCTTTCCCGAAGAAAAAAGCAGATTATTTGATTCTATTCAGCTAGCGCTGAAAGTTGGAAAAGGCACGATAATTGTTTCTGACGGTACGATAGACACATTTTATTCCCAACAAAATGCATGTCCTTATTGTGGTATAAGCATAGGTGAACTCGAACCTCGTACTTTCTCATTTAACTCTCCATTTGGTGCATGTAAACAATGTAATGGGTTAGGTATTAAACTTGAATTTGATCCAGATCTAATTATTCCTGATAGATCCAAGAGTCTTTTGGATGGTGCAGTAAAGCCATGGTCCGGTCATTTCGCTACTTTTCGTACTTCTATGCTACGTGATGTTGGGAAGCGGTTTGGCTTTAATCTCTATATGCCAATTTCAGATATGACAGAAAAGCAGATCAAAGTAATACTTTACGGTACTGACGAGGATATTCACTATAAATACCAATCGACAACTTCTGATAGCAGATGGGAATACAAGAGCTCTTTTGAGGGAGTAATCCCAAATTTGGAGCGAACCTACAAACAAACAGATTCTGAGTCAAAGAGAGAAGATCTACTGCAATTTATGCTCGAAAGTAGATGTGAAGAGTGTAAGGGAAGAAGGTTGCGTAAAGAGGCACTTTCTGTCAAAATTGATGGAAGGTCAATAATGGATATCTGCGATCTGCCTATTGATGAATGCTATACTTTCTTTAATTCAGTTAATCTATCAGATACTGAAAAATACATAGCAAAAACTATCCTCAAGGAGATCATTTCTCGTATAGAATTTTTACGCAATGTGGGTTTAGACTATTTATCATTGAACAGAATGACAGGCACTCTCTCAGGTGGTGAATCTCAAAGAATAAGGTTAGCGACCCAGATTGGTTCGAATCTGACAGGGGTCCTCTATATACTAGATGAACCAACCATCGGTTTACATCAAAAGGACAATGATAGACTAATTGATACTTTAAAAAAATTACGTGACCTTAACAATACACTAATCGTAGTTGAACATGACGAAGAAGTCATACGTACTTCAGACTGGATAATAGACATTGGTCCTGGAGCCGGGATTCATGGCGGAAAAATCGTAGCAGAGGGTCAGCTAGAAGATATCATGGCTAGCAAGAATTCTATTACTGGGTCATATCTCCGTGGAGAGAGATCAGTTTTTACATACCAAAGAAAGCAAAAGAGAAGAACGCCAAGCAAATGGCTATCAGTTTATGGGGCAGAGCAAAATAACCTAAAAGGTATCGATGTCCAATTCCCTCTTGGTTGTATGGTTGTCGTTACCGGGGTATCCGGATCGGGAAAATCAACGTTGATAAATGACATCCTATTTAGAGCTCTTTCAAAAATCTTGTATGGCTCCAAAGTTCAACCTGGAAAACATAGCAAGATTTCTGGTCTGGAGAACATAGATAAAGTTATCTGCATTGACCAGTCTCCTATTGGAAGAACGCCTCGATCAAACGCTGCCACCTACATTAATTCATTTGGTCCTATAAGAGAATTATTTGCAAGAACTTCTCAAGCAAGAGAGATGGGATACAAGCCTGGTAGATTCTCATTCAATGTTTCTCAGGGTAGATGCGAAGGATGTGAAGGAGCAGGTGTAAGAAAAATTGAAATGCAGTTTTTACCTGATGTATATGTTACATGCAATGAGTGTAAAGGGAAACGCTATAACTCTGAAACTCTTAAGATAAAATACAAAGGGAAAACTATTTCAGACGTATTAGATATGACTGTTGAGGAAGCATCTCAGTTCTTTTCTAATATTCCAATCATAAGTAAAAAATTATGTACTCTTCTTGACGTGGGTTTGGGATATGTTCATCTTGGACAGCCGGCCACGACATTCTCAGGAGGCGAAGCTCAAAGGATCAAAATTGCGGCAGAACTTTCAAGGAGGGATACTGGAAAAACAATGTACATACTCGACGAACCAACAACGGGGCTCCATTTTGCTGATGTAACTAAGCTGCTACTCGTGTTAGAGAGATTAGTTGAGCTGGGTAACACCGTAGTAATTATTGAGCATAATCTTGATGTCATCGCATGCGCTGATTGGGTCATAGATCTCGGACCCGAAGGCGGAAAAGATGGAGGTAGAATAGTAGCTTCCGGGACACCGGAAGAGATTATAACAAATCAAAAGAGCTATACAGGAAAATATCTCAAACCAAAGCTGGTTATTGATCAAGTTATTCAGAGAGGCGGCAAACATTACTGAATAATATAGATTGTCTTCTTTCCAAAAGAAAGGGTATTTCAGAAGAACCCGGAGTCTATCTAATGAAAGACAAGGACGGAAGAGTAATATATATTGGAAAGGCAAAAAATCTTCGTAAACGAGTTAGCACCTATTTTTCTGAATCAAATAACCAGATTAATTCGAAAACTATGAAGCTTGTAAAGAATATATCCAATATTGAACTCATAGTAACCGATAACGAGATAGAGGCATTTTTGTTGGAATCAAATCTCATTAAGAGGTATAGACCCGTTTTTAATATCGATCTAAAAGATCAGCAAAGATATACTTATTTGAGAATCACAGAAGAAAAATTTCCTCGGTTATTGGTCGCAAGAAGAAATAAAGAAGGAAATTTTTTTGGACCCAAAGGCAATATATACGGTCCATTTGTACGTGGAAGCTCAAAGTATCTTGCTATTGGATTACTGAGAAAATTATTCAAAATTAGGATTTGTGATAAATTGCCTAAAAAGGCTTGTCTAGAGTATTATATAAAAAATTGCGATGCGCCATGTATCAACCATCATGTCAACGATCAGTATACCAGAAATATTTCTATCTTGAGAGACATCCTGGAGGGAAAAAACAATATTGAAAAATTCATATCCGAACTCGAAGATAAGATGAAGGCGGCATCAAAACTTCAACAATATGAAGACGCTATAGAGATTCGTGATACTCTGCATAGACTCGACAATTTGCGTATTAAACAGAAGATGGAACGGGCAATCAATCATAATTACGAAGAGGAATACATAGGTATTCTCTATAATATTGCTCAGAATAGCGCTCAGGTCATGACTTTACATCGAGCTAACGGTATTATCAGTGATAGCAAAAGATTTCAATTTGACATTGTTGGAGATAATAGTCTGGACACTTTTATCATGCAATATTGTTCTACGCTCTCATCGATACCTAGATTTTTATACGTAAATGAAGAACCTGCCTCCGTAAAAACTTTGGAACTGACGCTAGAGAAACTCGGACAGCATGAGGTAAGCATCATAACAGTGACGAAGGACTCTCAGCGGACAGAAAAAAAAGAACTTATGGATCTTATCGTGCATAATTTACACATAGACGAATTTAATGGTTACTACGATAAGGCTTTACTAGAAATGAGAGAAGTATTTGCTCTTCCCACATTACCTACTGTAATAGACTGTTTTGATATATCTAACTTTGGATCATCATTTGCTGTTGGTGCATGTGTAAGGTTTGTAAATGGAAAGCCTCAGAAATCAGCCTACAGAAGGTTCAAAATCAAAACGATTCTTAATCAAGATGACTTTGCAATGATGCATGAGATTGTCAAAAGAAGATACTCAGCATTTACAACAAGCAATCAGGATAATGATACCAGGTATGATAACGATCTAAAATTACCAGATTTGATTGTCATAGACGGCGGAAAAGGCCAATTGCATTCAGCTACTGAAGCTATCCTTGACCTTAAAACAGATATTCCTTGTATTTCTATAGCAAAAGAGAGGGAGGAAATTTTTACACAGTTTTCAAATATCCCAGTAATTCTTTCAAAAAAGAGTGCTGCTTTAAAACTTTTACAGTATCTCAGAGACGAAGCTCATAGATTTGGTTTGCAATATAATCGTATTCTGAGAAGAATATCCTAAGTCTACTATACTATCCAAATACATCGCTCATATTCACTAGTTAGTTCTGGAATCGATCAATGTTGATATTTAGCTGCAGAGGAGATTATAATAGTAGATTACTTTGATTACGGGTTATAAATACTACGATTAGGACATTTTCTAATTAGAGTAAGATCACAAATAATGTAGATTGTTTTTTATCATTAACAAAAAACAAATTTGAAGTTTTATATAATTGATAGTAAAATATCCCTTTGGCAGGTAAACCATTTGCAGGTTCCCAGACTAGTAATAGCCGGTGCTACGAGCGGTGTTGGAAAGACTATCATAACAACGGCTATCTTGTATGCTTGTAAAAAAAAAGGAATGAAAGTCCAGCCATTCAAGATTGGTCCAGATTTTATTGATCCTACTTACCATACATTGGTAACGCAGAGAGTATCTCGAAATTTAGATATGTGGATGATGGGGAAAAAAAACATCCTGAAATGCGTTGACGACTCAACTCAGGATTGTGATATAGTTATCATAGAAGGCGTTATGGGTCTTTTCGATGGTCTTTCAGGGAAAAGCGAATTCGCTAGTACTGCACATGTGGCAAAATTACTCAATGCCTCCATTATTCTAGTGATTGATGCATCAAAAGCTGCAAGATCAATTGCTGCCATTGCACTAGGATTTTTGCATTTTGACAGGAATTTGAAAATAGCAGGAATAGTTCTTAATAATATTGCTGGAAGCAGACATGCTAATTATGTATCTGATGCATTTGCTCAGAGAATAAAGGCTCCAATAATAGGCATAGTAAAAAGGGACCAAAAAATGAAATTTAAAGAACGACATCTCGGTCTCATCCCGAGCTCCGAAATGGACTATAAAGAAAAAAAATCTATTCTAGAATGTGCAAATATTGTTTCAGATCAACTAAATCTCGACAAACTGAATATCATTCGTAAATCTTTAGACACTAAAACTAGCAGAGGAAGTATAGACAAAAATACGATCCCTACAAGTAGCACAAAAATCGCTGTAGCATTGGATGAGTCATTTAATTTTTATTATCAAGATAATCTGGATGCCCTACGAAAAGAAAAAGTGGAATTGGTTTTCTTTAGTCCAGTTAATGATAGTATGCTTCCTAGCAATATTGATGGAATAATGCTTGGTGGTGGATTTCCGGAGATACTGTCAGAACAACTAGAAAGAAACTGTTCGATGAAAAAATCAATCGCTAAAGCTGCAAATAACGGGATGCCTATATATGGTGAATGTGGTGGGTTGATGTATCTAAGCAAATCTGTACGAGGCTACGATAAAGGTAAAAAGAAAATAAGAAAGATGGTTGGCATTATAGAAGCGGATACATATATGGATCGTAAACTCACGCTGAATTACACCCTGGCTGAGTGCAATAGTTCTATTTTAGGGACGATTTTTAAGCTGAGGGGCCACGAATTTCATTACTCCGCAATTGAAAATATTCCGAAAGATTCACGATTTGCATTTAGCCTCAAGAGAGGCAATGGTATTATTGATAAAAAGGATGGGTTTGTGATAAACAACTTATTGGCATCTTATATGCATCTACATTTTTCCGATAAAAGAATACCAAAAAGACTTGCAGAGAGCTTCCTAAAATATTCACGTAGGTAGCTACCAGAGGAACCTGTTTTGATGAATTCTAACCATGTTGTGCTGTGTTTGATAACGTCAGATAATTGTCTATTGTGAATGTAATCATTCCTCACCTTTCATTTGTATTCTTGTTTTGAATATAGGTTTTATTCCTAATGGAGAATAGTCTCCGGTAGAACATGTAAAACACAAGTCCTTTTCTGGGATCCCAATTGCTTCTGCCAGATTTGATATATCGTTATATGCTATGTAATCTGCTCCTATAACTCTTGAGACTTTTTCTGCAATATTATTGTTAGGTAATCCATCATTAGTCTGTTGGTAAGCTATCAACTCTTCTTGCGACGGAAAGTCTATTCCTGCATAGCAAGGATATCTGATAGGAGGGTATGTTATTATCATACTTATTTTCTTGGCACCATTTTCTCTGAGGGTTCTGATTATCGAGGCAGAACTTGTACCCCTAACGATACTATCGTCGACCACTATTACATGTTTATTATTTATTACCTCACGAATGGATATTATGCCCTTGTTGATTTCGACTCTGTCTTCTACGTGGGGTTCTATGAAGCTTCTCAAAGAGCCTTTTTTTCTATATCCGTCCTTTAGGAGTCCCTCTTCGAAAGGCAGACCTAATTCTTGAGCGTAACCCAGAGCAGCAGGTCTTGCAGAGTCGGGTACTGGAATAACAACATCAGCATCTCTAATCGGGTATTTTCTTGCGAGCAGCTGGCCGATTCTTTTTCTTACTGTATAGACGTTAACGTGTTCTAATATGCTACTGGGATGGGCAAAATATGTATATTCGAAGGCGCAATGAGCATGGGGCCTGTCCTTCCCAAATCGCTGAGATTCGACCCCAGCTTTGCTGAGCTTGATGATTTCACCAGGTTTTATGTCTCGAATCAAACGAGCTCCGACAGCCGAAAGAGCACATGATTCGGATGCCACTATATATGTATAGGTTTCCTTGTGGAAACCCAACACCATCGGTCTAAATCCTTTTGTGTCTCTAGCAGCATACACACAGTTATTTTCGGTCAAGAATGTAAAGCAAAAAGAACCTACCATTTCGTCTTTAAGAATATGAATCGCATCTGCGATGTCTACTTTTTTATTACCCATATGTTCTACCAGACGTTGCGCCGCCACCAGAGTGTCGCTCATGGTCTGCGGAGTAAACGTACAGCCACCTACCATTTCTGATAGTTCTTCTACATTGGCAATTGTGCCATTATGAGCGATACATAGATCTTTGACCTTTAATGGTTGTGCATTATCTAAAGAGCTCTTCCCAAAAGTAGAGTAGCGAACATGTCCAATCGCAGCGTTCGATTTATATCTTTTAACAATCTTTTGAAATTCTGCTGCTTTTCCAGTTACAAGCCCCAGTCGCGTGTAGGGCTGTTTGCCTGATATTGCTAGGCCCCATGACTCTTGTCCTCTATGTTGTAAAGCTCTGAGGGTATCTATTACGAATGGTATTACGTTATAATTGTGGAGCGAAAAGATTCCAACTACGCCACAATTTTCATGAACCATTAATCCATCTGCACTTCCCGAAATATTCGCAAAGAACTAATGAAATAACAAGCATTGAGATTTAATTTGATCAAGCCATTAATAAAGCATATACCGATTAGAGTAGTTCTACAAAACGTGTTTTTCAAGGAAAATTTTTAATTCTTATCATCTTAGATTTATTGATTATAGAAAGATCTATCCGGTAATTTTCTTAAATGTTTCATTATGATTCTATATATTAGAACATCTAATTCATGATTTGGTCGATAATATGGAATTTTTCTGACATTTCTTTAATACCCAAATTAATTATCCTGTCACCATTTCGCCGTTCAAATATGGCTTTAAGTGTATGTGAATTAGCTTGTCCAATCTCCTTAAAGAACAAACCTTTCTTTGCAGATAACAACTTTTGGACCTCTAGTGGCTTATTTGTTCCGATAATATATCTAGAATGCGATTCAGAAAATAATAGATTTTCCGTGCTGGAGCATGAATTAGGAATTGAGTCTATGTTTATGGTAAAACCAACTCTCCCTAGGATAGCCATTTCAGATAATGCAACAGCTAAACCACCACTGGAACAATCGTGGGCACAGACTACAAGATTATTGGTTGTAAGTTCCAAGATCGTCTCGCGATTCAATTTATCATTTCTAAAATTTACAGATGGGACCTTTCCACCTTTCACTTTATGATGATATTCATAATATTCTGAACCACCCATCTCGTCATTAGTATAACCAACCATGAAGATCGAATTACCTGGTCGGAGTATTGAAGGGATAACGGATGCTGGTTTTTCCAGCAATCCTATAACCCCTATGACCGGCGAAGGTTTTATAGGCCCCTTTATAGTTTCATTGTAAAGACTAACTTTACCTCCAACTACTGGAATATGATTGAACTTACAAAAATCGACTATTGCCTTTATTGCCTGAGCGAAAGTCCAAAATACTTCACTTTTTTCAGGACTCCCAAATTGTAAATGATCAATTACGGCAATTGGTTTCGCGCCAGTGCATGTTACATTCCTA
>JAICSL010000144.1 GCA_025936955.1 Nitrososphaeraceae archaeon | reverse complement strand
TCAAATTTTCCATGCATTTCATGAATTTCTAAAACTTCTTCAACTTTTGATAAGTCATTAATAATCTCATCTGCAAAACCTGGTTCTACATTTACTCCCATAAACGCAAGGTGATTATAACCTAGTAAATTATTATCTACAGCAAGTGTAAATTTATTAATAATACCTTCAGAAATCAATCTTCTAACTCTCAAATGTACTGTTGCATCAGAAATACCGATTTGCTTTGCTACTTCAACAAAAGGCGTGGATGCGTCTTTACCTAAAACATCAATTATCTTCAGGTTAACTTCATCTAGAATATGTTGATCTAGCTGCATCGGTATCAATCATATACCTAAGAGGATAAATATCTTCTCATATCTATTCCATATATTTGGAAAATTCCTATGTTTATGCGAAAATAAAAATTTTTATCAGTAATACCGAAAAGCACCACAGACTCAACTGTAAAATGTAATTATCCTGTTAGTTTCGAAGTTATAAAAAATAAAATTTGACATCCAAAGCCATAGATATGAATAACGGCCTCATATAAGTGGGACAATTGTGCACATCTGTCTTGTCTTCTACAGCACTCAAAATGACAGTAAAGAACAATTTAGTACTCGATGTTGGAAAAAGATCTTTTCAATTTTCACTGGGTTACTCTAATCGAATATAGACTGACTTTGCTTTAACGCTCATCATAGTATAGATGCAACACCTAGCAAATGCCTTATGCTTTTTAGATCAGTCATTTTGTAGGATTAGGTATTGTTAAAATATATCTAGAATCAAAATTAATTAAACTATATTGATATTAAAAATGTGTTATTCTACAGGATGAGTCCAGTTTCGCGTAATTTGTAGCTCCGTGAAGATTAAACTTTAAGAACATAACATGCCACCTAGTGATATTTAGTAATGGACAATTCATGTGATACATTGATTAGAAATGCCATAGTCGTAGACCCTCACGGAGGTCTAGTTGATACCAACATCACAATTGAAGATGGCAAAATTAAGTCTCTTACCAAATCAGTACAAAATATACATGCTTCTAATAATATAAATGCAAACAAAAAGTATGTTTTGCCTGGTTTGATTGACCCTCATGTACATTATGGCGTCTTTACTCCTATAGAAAAGGCAGCCATTACAGAGTCTCGATCTGGTGCCATTGGAGGGGTTACGACCGTTATACGGATGCTCAGATTATATGATAGTTACTCAAACATCAACAAACATATTGAAGCAAGTATTGGCACACATTATATTGATTATTCTATTCATGCCTCGATTTTGAGATCGGAGCAAGTAAATGACATAGAATATCTTATGAACAATGGGATTAACTCGTTCAAGCTATATATGAACTTGGGAGGGGGAACGAATCTAAATAGCATATTAATGGATACAGATCCCGGAGCTACTCTTCCGCGATCAGAGGTGGTTAATGTAACAGACGGATTCATCCTATCGTTATTGAAAGAAACATCAAATCGGAACTGCGTCCTACTTGTTCACGCAGAAGATCCCTTAATGTGCGCGAGAGAAATTCGGAAGGGAAAAATAAAAGGTTTAACGGGATTAAAGGCCTGGTCTAGTTGCAGACCGCCGTCTTCTGAAGCCAAAAGTATAAGGAAGATCAGTAGTCTAACCAGAGAATTTGGTACAAAATTATATTTTGTACATATAGGTTCGACAGCAGCACTTGAAGCAATTACGGCAGAAAGACGAAAAGGGTCTACTAATCTTTATATAGAGACCTGTCCTCATTATTTAACTCATACAGTAGATTTTGAGGATTCTATTGCAAAAGTAGTTCCTCCTATAAGATCGAAATCTGATGTTCAAAGTACATGGTCGAGCTTGCAAAGCGGAATTATTGATACTATTGGAACCGATCATGTTGCCAATATGCTATCTACAAAGAAAGGTGACAAGGATATTTGGTCAGCTTCTTCTGGCTTTCCTGGCATTGCTACGATGCTACCAGTTTTACTTAGCAAGGGTGTGAATGAAGGCAGAATAAATTTAAGTAAGGTAGTAGAATTAACGAGCTATAATACCGCTCGAATTTTTGGGATGTACCCAAGGAAAGGAACCATATCCAAAGGCTTTGACGCTGATTTGACAATAATCGATCTTGACTTGGAGCAAAAGGTTACTCCGGAGCTTCTACAATCAAATTCTGATTACACAATATATGACGGATGGAAGTTGAGAGGCTGGCCCATATTAACTATGGTTAGAGGGATGGTAGTGATGGAAAATGGCCAGGTAAATGCAAAGACATTGGGATTTGGAGAATTTATTCGTAGGCCAGTCTAAGAAATTAGATAAAATAGAAGAAACAGGGTTTCTTGTGCTTTTCTGTAACAGATTCACCGGTCGTTTGCTATGAAACTCGCACAAGTTATTTCTCATAAATCTTTAAAATACTTGCAGAAGTTGTATTACATTCGAATGCTAATACGTCCGTCCGATCTGTCTAACTTTTCCTTTTATTATACAAATAGAACGATTGTAGTGTTCTACTATTACATATCATTTGATACAATTCATTTTAGAATCGGAACAGTGGGTCCAACATTCCTACTGTTTCTGTGACTGAACCCATATTATCTACTCTCAAAACTTATAAGTAGTCTGACTGCTTTTTTTTCCAAATGACTATTACAGTTATCGGTTCGGGTAGAGTAGGAGCTTCTGTAGCTTTAAACTGTGGGCTAAGGGAGTTAGACAGCAAGATAGCATTGCTCGACATTGTTTCTGGTCTACCTCAAGGAGAAGCTATGGATATTAATCACCAATTATCGGCACAAGGAATAGATTCGCTTGCTTATGGCTCAAACAATTATGAGGATATGAAAGACTCTGATTTCGTGGTTTTAGTGGCAGGAGTAGGCAGAAAACCTGGGATGAGTAGAATGGATCTTTTAAAAACCAATGGCACTATTGTTAAGGATGTAGCATCTAAAATTTCTACATATGCCAAAGAGTCTACAGTGATTGTTGTAACAAATCCGCTTGACGTTATGACCTATCTCACATTGAAGACGACCCAGATAAATAAATCGAAAGTGCTTGGGATGGGCGGTATGCTGGATCTATCAAGATTTAAGAGTTTCATTCAAGCTAGTGCCAACGTTTCAAGAGATTCTATCCAAGCAATGGTAATAGGTGAACATGGCGAAAATATGCTACCTCTAGTCAGGTTTTCCTCAATTGGCGGCATTCCTTTACAGGATTTTATTTCAGAAGAAATCGGAGCTAAGATCTTTGAAGAAACTAGAAAAGTTGCTGCTGAAGTAATCGCTTTGAAAGGCGCAACAGTCTATGCACCAGGAAATGCAGTAGCAACTATGATCGAAGCCATAGTCAAGAACAAAAGACAAGTAATTCCTGTTTCGACCATGTTAGATGGGGAATATGAAATCTCAGGTATATGTATAGGTGTACCTGCAATAATCGGTAGAAATGGAGTGGAGAAGATAATTGAATTGGAATTAAACGAACTTGAATCCGAGATTTTCAGGAAGGGCGTCATTAGTGTCCGAGAGGCTACAAAAGAAATTGTATTATGAGTTTTTTTATATTGATTTTTTTTGATGATAGAATGGCTTAAGATCTAGGCGGGTTAGGCTCATAACAATGAACTTAAGAACAATTTTGGAACAATTTGCTCATGGAGAGATTAATATAGAAGAAGTGCAACGCCAAATTTCCATAAATTATATGGAACTACTTGAAAACGGTTTAGCAAAATTGGATGTAGGTCGAGAATTCCGGAAAGGTGTGCCCGAGGTTATATTTGCTGAGCACAAGGAATATAAAGACTTAGTTCAGATTGTGCTGGCTGAGCTAAAACTAAAAGGTCATGTTATTATAAGTAGAATCAGAAGAAAAGACCTTCCAAAGCTCTGCAGTATGCTTAGAAGATATGAGAAAATCGAAATAGAAGTAGGAAAACGGAGCACTACTCTATTGGCAACAAACACAAGTGTCCAACTCAGTAGACCGAAGAAAAATAATCCAAGGATTGGCATTCTAACTGCCGGGACAGCTGACGTGGGAGTTGCTGAAGAAGCTAGGCTTGTCGCAAAGGCTATGGGATGTGAAGTAATGGTAAATTATGATGTAGGAATCGCAGGGATTCATAGACTCTTTCCTGCGGTAGTTGATATGATAAAGGAAAATGTCATCGTGATGATTGTAGTGGCAGGAATGGAAGGAGCTTTAGCTTCAGTTGTCTCTTCGATCGTTGATGTTCCTGTAATTGGCGTCCCCACATCTGTTGGATATGGATTTGGTTCAAAAGGCCTCGCAGCGCTTTCTTCAATGTTACAATCCTGTGCGTTTGGCTTGGCCGTGGTAAACATAGATAACGGTATTGGAGCTGGGGCATTTGCCGCAACTGTAGCTAATAAAATAGCTTTGAAGAAATTCAATACAGATAAAAAACGTAAAGAAATAGTAATCTAGGCCAGAGATCCTGCTAACTCATACTCATATTTCAGTTTAATCTTATTATTGACGAGATCTCTATGAGATAATTATTTGTTAACTTCCAAAACGCATCTATGTGCCTTTGGTCTCGATTTTTTCTTGTTCAAAGGCGAATCTAATATTCCTTGGTATATATTAAATAGGAGATCTCGCTGGGGAAATGACTCATTTATTGTTCTTGGGTTTGACCTGTGTATGTTCAGGTCTATCTATCATAAAAATAAACTTGTCGATCGCATAATGAGTTAGACGCTTTAGAGGATCTCTTCTCTTTTTATCGACTATGTTCATTGTAATCTCTCTGTTCCTATGTATTAGATAATAATTAGTCTATAAAAGATACAAGGTAGTTTCACGAGAGATGATTCACGATTGCAAGTTTGTTATTACAATAACATAGAGTCAACGACATTGTGTAATAAGGAATTGTTCTATCTAAAGTTGAGTAAGTTATCTTCTTGCACTATTTAGATATATTAATTTAGAGGTCGTCTAGGATCAATATATCAGAGCATGTAAACAAGTAATAGAGCCTTACTTTTTAGGCCAGATTTATTTTGGGTCTCGTTTTAATGTCTTATCAGACCGAACATACTAAGGCAAATACACAGTCCCCATCGAGTAATAAACTCTATGAACAATAAAACGTTTATAAGTGTATTCTATCGCTTGCCTTTCAATCTTAAAAACAAAAAAAGGTGAATGTGATTAAATATGACTTATATTCATACTCTTAAAAGGATTAGACAAAATAAAACAAATTATAGAAAAAGAACTGCCTTGTTGACCTCGCGTCGTCC
>JAICSL010000160.1 GCA_025936955.1 Nitrososphaeraceae archaeon | reverse complement strand
TCAAATTTTCCATGCATTTCATGAATTTCTAAAACTTCTTCAACTTTTGATAAGTCATTAATAATCTCATCTGCAAAACCTGGTTCTACATTTACTCCCATAAACGCAAGGTGATTATAACCTAGTAAATTATTATCTACATCAAGCGTAAACTTATTAATTATACCTTCTGAAACCAATCGTCTAACTCTCAAATGTACTGTTGCATCAGAAATACCAATTTGCTTTGCTATTTCAACAAATGGAGTAGACGAATCTTTACCTAAGATATCAATTATCTTGAGGTTAATATCGTCCAGAATGTGATTGTCATTCTGCATGAATTGTATTCACAAACGATATTTAAAAAGCTTTATTATAGCTGTTTTTATCTGTAAAAAAGATAGTACAAGTTTTAGAGAAGCACGCATATTAACTTAATTAGAACTAATTCAATTGTTATGTGTCCTGCTCGATATATTTTACGAAAAACACGCCTAAACTTCAGTTTTGTGCTTTCCTAGCAAATAATAGAACCAGTAATCAATGAAGTAAAAAATAAGTTAAAATTTTAGCTAAATTATTAGAAATAAAACAAATATTAAAGCTATATAATGCTGTAGAATCAAAAAATAGCTGAGGAAGAGGGAATCAAAAAATGATCACTTTCTCATTTATTTACATTTCTCCGCCCATTCCGCCCATTCCGCCCGGTGGCATTCCTCCTGGAGGTCCACCACCAGATTTACTTGATGCAATTACGTCATCAATTCTCAGAATCATTGATGCTACCTCGGTTGCGGATTTGATAATTTGTTCTTTTACAGAGAGTGGCTCAATAATCTCTAGTTTGTAGATATCTGTGACTTTTGCGCTTCTTGCATCAATGCCAGTCCACTTTGAACCTTTTCCTTGTTTTGCTCGCAGGTCTGCAAGGGTATCAATTGGGTCCATACCTGCGTTTTCTGCAAGTGTGAGAGGAATTGTTTCTAATGCTTCTGCAAATTTTTCTGCAGCTAATTGCTCTCTACCAGACAGAGTATTGGTCCATTCTCTCAATTTGAACGAGGCATACGCTTCAGGAGCACCACCGCCAGCAACTATCGCAGGTTTTTCGAGCACATCCTTTGTAACCATCAACGCGTCATGAAATGAGCGTTCAGCTTCATCCACAACTCTTTGGGAACCTCCTCGGATCAATATTGTGACTGATTTTGGATGTTTGCATCCTTCTATGAATACCCATTTATCTGTCTCAACTTTACGTTCTTCTGCTAGTTCAGCAGAACCAAGATCTCTAGATGTAAGATCCTCCAAGCTGTTTATTACTCGAGCCCCTGTTGCTCTAGCTAATTTGGTCATATCGCTTTCTTTTACTCTACGAACCGTAAGAACATTGGATTTGGCAAGGTAATGCTGAGCGATATCGTCGATACCTTTCTGGCATACAACTACATTTGCACCAGTAGAAATAATCTTATCTACCATGTTCTTTAACATCTTGTTTTCCTCCTCCAAAAATAAATTCATCTGATCAGGGGAGCTAATGTTTATTTTCGCATCAAATTCTGTTTTTTCAATTTCAAGCGCAGAGTTAATAAGAGCAATTCTTGCTTTTTCTATTCTCTTTGGCATTCCGCCATGAACAACCTCTTTATCAAGAACAATGCCTTTAATTAATTTAGTATCACGTAATGATCCTCCTGCTTTTTTCTCAACCTTGACATCGTCGATATCTACTTTATAACCAGAATCGGTCTTTTCAGAAACTTGAAGTGCTGCATTTACTACAAGTTGTGCTAATTCATCAGCATCCTTTGAGACAAGTTTAGTTTGCATAGAGGTTTTTGCGATCTTTGTAAGTTGTTCTTTTTCATTGCCCACAATCTTTTGTGCAATATTATTAAGAACTTCAATAGATTTAACGGCACTTTTTCTATAACCATCAACAATAACTGTAGGATGAACATCTTTTGAGATCAGTTCTTCTGCTTTTTCAATTAGAGCACCAGCTAAAACTACTACAGAAGTTGTGCCATCACCTACTTCGTTGTCTGTAGCCTTGCTGATTTCGACCATCATTTTTCCTGCTGGATGCTGAACATCGATCTCCTTTAGTATTGTTGCCCCATCATTTGTAATTGTCACATCTCCTAAAGAATCTACAAGCATTTTGTCCATACCTCTTGGACCCAGACTTGTTCTTACAATTTCCGCAATCAGTTTTGCAGCTGAAATATTATTCTTTTGAGCATCCTTACCTTTTGTTTGAGTTGCGCCTTCTTTCAATATTAATACCGGCATTCCGCCAGCTGAACCTTGTTGAATTGACATCATATATCACCTAAAACTTACAAAATATATATCATATTTTGGGATATTTAAACTTATTACAAGGTATACGTTATATTATGTTTCCAGCCTAAATATTCTAGATAAAGAATAAATACGGCCTACAGATTTGACTGAAATCTATTGTAAAGTTTTGAAATATACCTCAGAGTTGCGATAAAAACAGATTAACTGAAAAGATCGTCGTATGTTCCCGACGTTATATCAGAATAAATATCTTTTGCAGATTTTTCTTCTATAGTCACGCCAATACTCATGCATGTCCCAATAACTTCTTTTGTTGCTGCTCTGATACTTGTAGCATATGAGTTTTCAATCTTCATCTTTGCAATTTTGACTACATTTACCATTGCTAAATTTCCGACATTATTGGTCCCAGCTGTTCCTGAACCTTTAGTTATGTTTGCTTCTTTAGATATCAAAGCTGCTGTAGGTGGGACTCCCACTTCCACTGTGAATTTTTTAGTCTCAGTATCAACCTCGACTTTAACTGGGACTTTCATCCCAAGAAAATCCTTCGTTTTTTCGTTAATCATGTTTACAACTTGTAATACATTCACTCCTATCGGACCCAAAGCAGGTCCAAGCGGAGGTCCTGCACTAGCTTCGCCTCCCGTAACCAGTGCAGAAATTGATTTCATATCAGCCATGAGCAGGAACACTTTTCCTCCTAATATAAACGTCATCAGTTAATTGAATAGAGTGAAGATTAATTTCTTGTAAATTATGATACTTGGTAGAGACAGCCAGAATTACAAATAGAACAAGACAGCATGATAAGATAAATTAACAAAACATTAGTACATAAGATGCAATTAAATTTTTTTGCAAGCAATAAATAAGTTTAATGCTTTTCCAAGTTTGACGAATAAAATTCAGCTGCGAGAGCAACCTACTTTCACAAAATGTCGGTTAACATCAATTGCTCATTGGGTTATTTCTCACGATCGAGTTTGAATCTAGATTCCAAAGTAAAATGACGTTTAAAACGAGATTCTTAAATGAGCAATAGCCGATCATATAGTGGTATATCGATCCACTCGCAAGATCAAGATCAAGTTAATCATATTTAGGTCAAATAAATAATAATAAATCTCGAAACAGTTATCAAGAAATATATCATAGAATAACAAACAAATATCATCTAATCTGTGAAATAAATCGTTGCAATTATGATAATAAAAAGCAGCATGATTCAAACAATAAATTAATAATGATTATACTAGCTACCTTGTAATAATAACACTTGATGCTTAAATATTTTTTATTGATCTTTAAATGTCTAAAGCAATACAGATATCTCAAATTTCTATTCTGATGACCATTCAAAGATCGCCTTATACCTATTGAGTAGGAAACGCGATAGTCGTCTATTAATAATTTACTCGAACATACTTATCAGTAAGACATACATCAGATCAGGGTAGAAATGTATATAGATATTAATAGATAACAGTTTTAAAAACGATCCTAGTCAGATACTGTCTACATCCACATATAACATGCTTTTTTATATGATCTTAATTTCACCGATTAACTAACAAATATTTGCAAGACTGAGAGAGATCATCACTATTTAGATAAAATAAGAATAGATAACAACAGAATGCCATTATGGACAAAGGCATTCATGGCTTGCCTGACTATGCAGTAATAACGTCCAATCTCAACACAAACCTATGATGAAAATCAGGAAAATGACCACATGTGAGATCCAATAATACAGTATCAACTATTAATTTGTATATTATTGTACGTCCAAATATAAAATAGATTTCAATCCTATAGTAACATTTCCACAAATATCTGATGATGCATATTTGATCCTTTTCCAATAGTTATTGGCTTGTCAAATAGGAAAATTGATACTTGGTGCATCAACGGATGTATGTAGAGATGATGTAGAGATGATGAAGATAATCCTGTTCATATTGTGAATTATTCTAACTTCCATATGAGCTTTTTTGCATGGTTTATAGACAACAGGAAACTGCATAAACATTGAGGACAGATGACATATTTTAAAGAACATAGATTCTTCAGTTAGGTTCTAAATTGCTAATTAGTCAAATTACTTGAATTTGTCAACGATAAAAACTGTGTTCAGAGAGGATCGTGTAGAACTTGAATTATGAAAAAGATAATGGAATTAAGATATCGCCTATAAAGCTTTTATAGACAGTCAGAACAGATTATAGTTAATTGAGATTATCCCCATCTTATACTTATACTTTAATTAATTTTAATCAAAGAACGAAAAATAGAAAAATGACAAATCAGGATATATGTACGAATATTGATTTAATCACTTTTACAAAGGGAGAATGACCGATTTTAGTTATGTTCTTGGCCGATTTATCACAGTATGATGAGAATAATGAAGAGAACAAGAAAAAATATAAGTGACAGCAAGGGACGGATTGTTAAAAAACTCAGAATTTCGGTTACTGATAGATGTAATTTTACTTGCCTTTTTTGTATGCCTAATAAAGTTCAGGCGAATTGGATACCTAAAGATGAAATTTTAAGCTTTGAAGAAATCATCAGGGTAACAAAGATTCTCGTCTCCCTTGGAATAGACAAAGTCAGGATAACTGGTGGCGAGCCATTACAAAGAAATGGAATAGAAGACCTTGT
>JAICSL010000278.1 GCA_025936955.1 Nitrososphaeraceae archaeon | reverse complement strand
GTATGATCACACATGAAGTCAAAGTTGATGATTTGAAACAAGTTAAATCAGTTCAAATACGATATTATTCTCCTTTGTCGCTCTAGAGGTGTCTAAAACATTCCTTCAGTATGTCATAATGGCTGTAAAATATCTGAAGTAGATTTCTTCACTTATTTTCTCTCTTCCCCCTCCTCTAATCATATGCACGGGATGCCACAATGGAAAGAATAATTTATGATCTTTTTTGATAAAATTTCAAAATCACTCCTGTAAAAATGTTTCCTAATATCATTATAATTCATATTCCTCTTCCAAAAATTCTTTGCAGTTACTAATTTCATCACTAGTCGGAGAACGATTGATATTTTTTGTCCTAGGATTACATCTTATTACGTTGGTCGAGCAGACTCCTTTCAAAATTGGATACGTAGATATAGGATCAAAGACTGAGTCCTAATCTCTTCAATATTGTTTGTAACAATATTCCGCTTCTGTCTTTTGTAAATGGGACTCCTGTAATATCAGCTTCTAATCTATCCGCAGCTTCTACAACAAACATTATTTTTGCTTCCGTATCTCCATAGCCTTGGACTATTGTATTTCTTGTAGCTACTAATTTATTGCAACAGATACACTGTGATATATTGCTGCTTAGGATATAATTCATTTAAATCACTACATTCCTCAAACAATCAAATTCGATATATGAAATTTTTATTTAAATATCTCTTTTCTGTTGATTCTCTCTAGTGTTGAGAAATGTTGTTGAAAATGTGTTGGTGAAAAAGAAAAACGAGGTCCTATGTAATCATCTAGCATTCACTGCACTTCCCTATTACTCTCCCAAGGAAGTTCATGGCATCTGCTCGTTGTACTTCGAACATTCCAATTGCTGTTTCAGCAACAATTATTATCCCAAAACCAATAACAAAAGTTACAAGTTTTGGATGTGCTGCCATTACGATGATGATTTTGCTTTTTACAGACATTTTTTAAAAATAGCAGCCCTTCCAAAATATAAGGTTAGCCGAAGACTAGTTATGATTTTTCAATTGGTAACGACTAGTTACAGGCTCAAAAAGACGATAGATTGTTAGAGCCCAAAATTATTATTTTTGCATATTTGATCCAGTTGGAGCTTTTTGATTGTACCACAAGCATTATTTATGAGACAGTCATTATTAGGCATTTCTTTTACAAATTCAAATAACGCTATCTAGTAATCATTAAACATACTTTTTTCGTTAGACTAAACAGTACTAAATTGAGGAACGGTTAAATCATGCTTACATGGCAGAATCAAAAACCCTATTTACAAACCTTTTTTAGATTATTTTTGACTAAATACATAATAAGCACAAAAGAAGATAGAATGACTATAACATATGGTTGATGTTCAGTTAGCAGCTGATTTAGGATATGGAATTCCTTGGCTTATTGAAGTCTTGATTATAGCCATGACCCTTTCTACGGCTTTTTTTGTGTATGTAGCCTTATCCACTAAATCAAAACATGCAGTGTTTGGTGGATTTGATAAAGCCAAGTATGAATTACACAAATATCATGCTGAAAGATATTGGGGAATATTTGTTGCTGCCATAATCATCTGGTTATATTTTCTAGGTTATCCCTGGATGCCACCCATCGCTTTTTCTGATGCTGTCCAACAACCATGGAACATACATACAATAAAAATAACAGCGGGTCAATGGTTCTGGATAGTTCAAGATGGTGGTTATGGTCAGGCTCCAAAGATAGCAGGCGTAGATAATAATAAATCAAATGTCCAGAGATCATTGAATGACGGTAGTAGTGGGCAAGTTAAAATCAAAGCTGGTGAGACAGTAAAGTTCGTTGCTCATTCTGTCGACGTCAACCATGGTTTTAGTGTACTTTCTAGTGCAAAAAGCATGGACTCACCGTTAATCCAAATGCAAGTAGTTCCTGGTTTTGATAATATATTTTATTACACATTCAAGAAACCAGGGACATATACTATCAGATGTTTAGAGTATTGTGGTTGGAATCATCCTTATATGGTCTCCCAGATTACTGTAGTATAACGTTCACGATTACAGAATAGTAATAATCACTAAAAGCCTATATAATCATTTAATTATTTATTAAAATCATATTTAATACTCTCACAGTATGATAATTTTTCCATGGTCTTTCTTTCACCCTGTGCTATTAGCTCTTTGATTGTTTTAGGCGAAAAATCAGCGTTTTGGAATATGCTCGGTGATTCAATCTCACTTCTGGTGATTCTCGTAACAGATTTTATTTGAGCACCATAATTCTTTATAAGAGTATTATATTCTTGCTTTATCTTGTCAAGCAGTTTAGAATCAATTTCGATTTTATCAATATTATTCTCAATAATATCATATAGATGTTCTATAAGCTGAATATGTCTGGTTATAAGTCTCGACATTTTTATATTATCCATATTCTTATCACTGAAAATGATATCTTTGGATCTACTCTGAACCTCTGCCATGTTTGAAGGAAGCCTCTCTATCTTTCTAGGATAATTTTCGACAATAAAGAGATTTTTGTCATTTCTAGGAGATACGTAAAGGACTTCTCTTACTGGCGTGTTGCTAAGTAAACTCCCATCCCATGCATATACATTGTCTTCCACTTGAACCCAGGGAAAACCATATATAGGATAACCCGAGCTGGCTAAAATATGTTTTATTCCAATTTCGATCTGCGTATTGTCAAAAACAAGTGGTTTTGAAGTCATTACATCCACCGCAGTGATAAGGAGTTGGATGACAGATCTCTTCAATTCCTCTTCTGGCTTTAAAGCAAGGTTAAGCTTTTTGTAATCTATATATTTGTTAAGTGTCTTTGCAAGTGGCGAATGGTCATAATAGTAAGTCCAATTTCTTGGGTTAAAATATTGATAGCAAGGAAACCCTTTTTTTTCGAGACCAGATAAATTTCTGTCATCACCGTATTTTTCGATCCATTCTTTCCAAGATAACCATGACCATATAGGAGT
>JAICSL010000076.1 GCA_025936955.1 Nitrososphaeraceae archaeon | reverse complement strand
CCGATAACATGCTACTCGCAGCAACGATAGGCAAACTATTTGCTGACGGAGCCTATGACAATAATGATATTTTTAGATATTTAGGAGACAATGGAATACAACCTTGTATCAAAGTAAGAAAGAATGCCAGAGTTAGATGGAGAAAAGGAAAAAACATCCTTAGAAATCTATCAGTTTTAGCTCAGAAAAATGATTTACAAAAGTGGAAAGACAGCATGGTAAGCTATGGACAAAGATGGATTGTTGAAACTGTTTTCTCTTGTTTAAAGCGAAGGTTTGATAGAGAATATGTTTATTCTATTAAATTTAAGAATATGGTAAAAGAATGATGTTGAAAGCGTCACTATATAATAAGTTGATATCTGTTTAGGCAAAAGAGATAGTAAAATCATGGATTTTAATAATCGTGCAACAGAGCAATTGCAACCTATTTATTTAATCTAGACTATATTATCAATCTCAATTGATAAAGAAAGGAAGACTAAACTTCATAATCTTTTTCTAATTTATGGTAGCACCAAGATGTAGCAGAATCTTTGCTGCTACTATATACGTAGAAGGATAATTAAAATTTGAATATTATTTCTTCCGATACAAATTTTACTGATGACGAAAATGAAAATAATCGATATAACGAGAAGTTTGAATCATCATCCCACATAAATAAAGCATTAAAACCATTAAAAGAAGAACAAGCCAACGAAGCAACTACAGAGTCTAGTGAAATATCAAAAGATAGAGTAAAAAATGTAGCAGAAAAGGTCAAGGGGGTTACCATTTCTAAAACTCACCTGCATAATAATATAGTAGACGAATACAACATAGATAGTTCTGATAATTCTAATGTAATCGAAACTACTGATGACCCAGAAATAGTGGTCAGAGATTTAGAGGCTAGACATCTACGTAGACTTAAAATGGAAAAACTTCCACCGCAAGCAAGAGAAATTCTACTGCTTACTGCATCACTTCATATACGAGAAGGTGTGGGCATAACAGTAAGAGATCTAGAAAAGATAGGACTGGGAAAACATAATGCAGAAAAACAATTACAAGATGCTAGAAGAAATGGATTGCTTATACCCGGAAATACTAGAAATGGTAAACATAAACAATACTACTTATCAAATTACAAGTATACCCTAGATGAGAAAGTCAAGAGAAAGAATAAAGACGAGTATAAAGATATAGCTGCTGCAGTTGCTGCAACTGATATGGATATTACTCTTCAGTTACTTCAACTTCTCTCAAATAGAAAATACACATATCATAACATACACCTAGAAACAAATCTTTGCTATGATGATGACTATGAATCGTTAGGATGGTACATCCCAAGTCCACGCAATAAACAAAAGGTAATGACGTTCAATCTAGAATTAAACCGTAAATGCAGTATTACTGTTTCACCTACTAAAACAACTAGTATCTCTTTTCAATGCACTCGAGACCCCTTCCAGCTTCATACGCCATCAGGCTTGATGGAGTTCATTGGCTCTTGTGGCTAGGCTTTGAATGTACTGCAATCAGAAGCAAAAAATAGGTTGAATGTTGTTCCACGTATTGCTGAATGGTATATCACCCAGTTTGACTATAACAAGGATATCCCTACAAGTAATACAAGTCCTACAGTATTAAGTTGGTCTCCTGCATATGGACGGTTAAAGGTAGAGTATTTAGGAACCATTTTTCAGATTTATCCAAAAGGTCTTCCAGAACTGGGAGACTATACAAGATTTGAAGGTCATTACAGTACCAAAGATAAAAAGAAGTTAAAAGATGCAATTCTAGATATTATTGAACGGGATAACGGTAATGGTAATAGTGATGACAGAGATAAAGAAGGAAGAGACAAGAAAGGAAAAAAGTCACCATTTGTAACAGCAGAAGAGATGTTTAAGAAAGCGAGAGAACAGATGGAATATGATGATGATAAGAGAATTTAATGTTTATTGTATGGTATGCTTTGTTGCATGATTCGAAAATCAGTTAAAAACTTGATTTTTGTATAACAATATTAATATTCCCGTTATAACTCTAACAACAAAACGTTAGCAAATAATGAATAAAATAATGATGTAACAAAGCATTCCTTTTACAGTAATTGCAATTACCATTGTAAAGAGTATCCTAGAATTCAATATATAAGTCATAAGTAGATAAAAACCAGGTACTCTATAGATGGCATATCCACAATCTACCTAAGCTATTCTATAGAAAAAATCCATGTAACAACTTATAGAAATTAATAATTATAATATTTATCCTAATAAATTAAGGTTATATAAATGAATAAAAAACAAAAAATAACAATAGCCTCAATGGCTATAATTCCGGCAATAATATTCACAGGTACCATAGATTTTTCAAACAGCAATACAAATGCGTTTGCAATACAAGATGGTCATCATCGTATCCATACTTGTACAACATTTCATCCCCCGTTTAACTGTTGTCCAGCAGGAAGTTTTGATTGCCACTGTAAAAGTACTGGAATAGACACGGTGAAATGCACTTATAGATTACATCGCAACTAAATGCTCATTGTTGAATATTTGAAAAATAAATAGTAATCAATATCCAACACAAATATGCAGATAGAAACTTATCAAGAGAAAAGAATCGAAAGCAGTATCTTGGCCACTCAATATCATACCAGTTCTTCTGATGGTGGTAATAGCAATTACTATGGAAGTCTTGGCCTAGGTCATAATGATAAATGCGACACCATTAAGACGCAAAATCAGGATAATAGTCAAAAAGTTATCTGTATAATAGATATTGGCACATGTCCTACAACATCAGCCTAGACACAAAATGTCCAGAACCTACTATTAATTTTCTAATTTTTTCAAGATTTCAGTTGTACTTATTTGAAGATATTCTTGAGCATCAAATGATGATCATGATGTTTCATGGGGTAGAGGGTAATGCCACATCGCATCAACTCTATATGCATACCATCCGCCATAAAACCTGAAATAATTGGCTTTATAAAGCGACACAAGAGACACATATTCTAAGAGAATTTTCCCTAATATACTATATATACTATCAATCGGTTATAAGGTTGCTAAAACTAACTTTTTGATTATCAGAACGTTGATAGAACAGTAAATTTAAGCAGCAACGGTATTGGAATGCAGTTCTAATACCGCTCTAGTAGTAACATTATTTGAAGATTATAATGAGGCGAGGTCTCCTCGTTTGAATCAAGATTTACTTATCATACAGTCAGAAATTTTAGGGATCATGCAACAAAGCATATTGAAAACTAAACTGGGACGGACTAGAAAGTATTGGTTTGAGTAGATAGTACCAAATAATGTTGCTGTTTTAAATATTAGAGTTGCAGTAAATGAAAAATCATTTGGAATTAGACTTAATTATTGCCATCATCTTGAGTTGTAGATGTTAATGCTAAGCTTTGAGATAATCATAGTTGGTTGCTGTTAGATTGCGGATTATTTTCCACTATCTAAAACCATCTCAATTAGAAGCTTATAGTGCTGCTCACTTAACTTTCCTTTCGCATATGCATCTTTTATATTCTCCTTAACATCATCCAAAAATATTCTGTTACTATTCTTGCCATTCAATGAATCAATTTTTTTCTTATAAATTTCTTCATACAGAATTGAAATCGTGTTGTTTAAGTTGTTATAGTGCTGCTCATTTATCTTTGCTTTTGCATAATCATCGATCACATCAGCCTTTAATTTATCCAAACGCGGGATATATCTTTCATCTATTTTGCCATCATCATAGAGCGATTTAATTACTAGATGATGTGTCTGCGCTTTCCTTTCCTCTTTTTTTGCTTTTCTCCATCCTATGATCGTTGGAGTTAGTCATGAACCAATAAAAGATGTTATAACAACGGTAAACAATGTCGCCACATACTGGAGGTATTGGAGGAGGAAGTGCTTTAAAATTTGCAGTAAAATTTCCAAATCTTGTAATATCAAGTTTTGATTCCGGGTCATCAATCTTTATACCTAAAAGATCTAAAAAGGGATCTGAAATAGAACGTAAAAAGGATGGTGGAGGCGAAAATTTTATCAATTGAGTAGAGTTTCCAACTAAATTCTCTTGCCAGCTAACAAATTCAAAACCTTGATTGGGTTTAGCTGTACATTGAGAACCATCCCATATATAAAATTCCTGAATTGAAGGAGCTATTAATTTATCATTATTGCATTCTATATGGCCTGCATTCATGGGTTGAATATTAAATACGACCTTCGCTACCACTTTGTTTGCTATACCATCAATTACAGAGACAGTTCCATCGTCATGATTAGCAACGTATACTGTATGTGTATTTGGATCAACACCTATAGCTGAAGGTCCTTTTCCAACTTTTATATCATCTGCTTTCTTTGTGAGATCGATTGCATCAATTACAGAGACATTGCTATAATATCTATTAGCAATGTATAATGTATTTATATTTGGATCAACACCCATAGCCGATGCGTAAGATGCAATATCTTTACGATAAGAGTCAGAGTCTATATCAGACACATTCGTTATCCTTACTTTAATAGCATCGAGTTGGCTACCTGTTATTTGGTCAGATGCAACATATACTGCGCGGTCAGTAGCAACCATAGCACGAATAAAACCTTCAAGTCTGTCACCTGTCTTTGTATTATTTTTTAGATCAATTCTGGAGACAGTATAATTGTCATGAACGGCATCGTTGGTTGCAACATATAGTACATGTTCCATTTCTGGCGGAAGAAAGATATGCTCATATTTAGCAACAATAGCTGAAGGTCCTTTTCCAACTTTTATATCACCTATCTTTTTGTTATTTTCTGTATCAATTACAGAGACATTGCCATTATCCTCACTTGCAACATATATTTTAGGTTTAATCAGGCCGCTATCAGCAAATACTGTAAGTAGATCAACACCTATAGATGAAGGTCCTTTTCCAACTTTTATATCACCTATCTTTTTGTTATTTTTTTTGTCAATTACAGATACTGTAGAATCATTAAAGTTAGCAACGTATACTGTATTACCAACAACACCTATAGCTGAAGGTCCCTTGCCTACGGTTATGTGTGCACCTTGAGCTGAGGATATATTATGCTTTGCTATCTCATCTAGAGTTTTTTGATGTAAATTGATATTTTCTTGTGTATATGCAAAATTCAATAATACAACTGCTAACATTGATACAATAATATTTAGGAGGACTAGAAAAATCAATATTCGTCGAATTTTACCATCGCTTTTTGCATTAGTTAATGCTTAAGTTAAGCAATCGTATGATAATAATAAACTTTGTGACGAAGGCCGCGGATTTCTATATGAATGAACACTATTATTTTTTTATCAAAAGGCCAACTCTAACCCCTTTGGATTCAGAAAAAAATAGGATTTCAAAATAATGAAAAATTTACACTCTCTTGTCTATCACTCCAACCGTGTCTTTACAGGTTTTTCCCCATTGACATGAGTAATATACATATTGATTCAACATATACATCGACTAAGGCAGTTTTTAGCAAGATTCAAAGCAATTTTGATAGCTCCATCGACACCATATAGAGACAAGGGATAAAAGATTTGAATTATCGGTCAAGATCATTGAATGAATGTCCAGGTTTTACACGCCATTTTTCTTGCAAATCGAACTAAAATCTGTTTAGTCACGTCAATACTCTCGAACATTTTTGCTATTACTATCAAGTTATCTTTGATACTACTGACAACGGTATAAGGCAAAGATATTGAACATCGTATAACTCATACAGATCTGAGAAAGTTACATATTTTCGTATAAGCTTCGATAATTATTCTAGCACAGAGATGATTTGCAATATCTTCTTACTATGCTCCCCTATTTAGTGGTGTTACCGCCGCTAACTTGTCAATAACCTTGTCTATTTTTGCTAAAAATATACGGTCAATCCATTCATCAAGTTCATTCCAATAAATGATAAAGATTTTAGAAATGACAAGGATATCTATTTTCACATTAGATCTCATTGCATATTTTGATAGTAAATAAAAGAGTCATGGACAAGGCTTTCCATAATGTTATCATAAGCCAAGAGGTTTATTTCAACCTTAAAACTAGGTCTAGTCCTTATAAAAATTATTCTCTGAACTTGTGTATTAGCGAGTCTTCATACCAGACCATCAACCTGAATTTGTTGATCTATTATTATGGACATTAACAGTGCAATTTGTAACTCAAAATCTGAGAGTCCATAGGCTTTTATAGATTTACGGTATTTGAAATAGCATTTACTCATAATTGCAAGCAATAGTTGCTTATCCTCTTCTGGCAAACATTCAATAAACTCGTTCCAGTTACTTATAATTTTACTATACGCATTATCCTCTATATGCGAGGATGAGGCTAGATTAATGAAATCAAACAAGTCCAATAATAGAATCCACCAAAATCAATATTCTGTCATTATTAGATTGATACTCTTTTTATTAATGCTTTATCCCAGATCTTCATATAAATCTGTTTGACCAGATAAACCTTGTATTATCATCATGGGTACAAGTATTAGGTGACGATAAAGTATGATTTAATTTCGAGGCATGATCATTAGTGGTACATACTTACTGAAGATCCAGCATTCTCATTGTACCACTAATAGGGATGAATACTACAAGACCAATTTCAAATAAGGTTCGGGTGGGCGCTACTACCTACAACTGCCATTTCAATAGCATTGGTTATCCTCAAGGTAACCAATGTTGAAAGCTAGGATAAACGGCACATGAATAAATATGAACATTCAATTAGGAAAAACAAATAAAAAATTATGATAATAAATTAACAGTGCTCTGAATGACAAGGGTCTGCTATAATGTAAGCATGTACTTGCTGTGTTTCTACCATCCCTATTGCTATTCCAATTACAAACGGTATCTTAAGCTCAATTCCAAATGTAAGTTTTGGATGGGCTGTCATGATTTTCATAACTTGTTTTTTAAACTCATTTCATTACATCTATTTATAGAAACAACCAGTGGTAACCAGAATATAAAGAAGATGACAATGTCATTAGTAAGTTAGCGGTGGTAACACCGCTAAATCCAGAAGATGAATAAAATATCAGTGGCAAGTTAGCGCAACTTCCACCGCAACCTGATATATATAGTATCTCTAGTCAAGGGGTAAAGAATCATGGCCAAGTCTTAGATATATAATAAAATATATCGATTAATCTTGACATTCTAAATGATAACATCAAGTCATCGTTATAATAATACTCTGACATAGGATAAATACATATCATTGAATATATACTCAAAGATCCGATTGAAGAGACGGTGAAGTCGTACACCTCCTATCAATATTAGATAAACTAGATT
>JAICSL010000241.1 GCA_025936955.1 Nitrososphaeraceae archaeon | reverse complement strand
CTGCCTTGGTAAATATGCTTTTTGTCTTAAACTTTCAGGTAATACTTGATGGGTATCTTGATAACCTATAGCAATCATGATGGCTACTTCAAAGTCTTCAGGTATATTGAAAAGATCTCTAGCTTTCTGCACATCAAATCCACCCATTTCATGCATTATTAAACCCTGATTAAAAGATTCAAGAAACATATTTTCGTTGGCCGCTCCCAAGTCATGAAAGTAAAGTCGATTATAATTTCCATTGTCTGAATATGTTTTCTTTGTTATTGCACAGATCAGGACTGGCGCTCTCTTTGAATAATTGTTAATATCTTTTAGAACTGATTGTGCTTTCTTTAGCTTTTCCGGATTATCATTTGTAAATACAATATAACGCCAGGGCTGTTCGTTGCGTGAAGACGGAGCCCATCTTGCTGCTTCTAAAACTGATAATAACTTTATTCTTTCCACAGGGCGGGTAGAAAATGCCCTTGCGCTCCATCTTTTTGCTATTAGTTCATTGATAGGATGGTCCGTTTTAGCAGGCTTTGTTATTATTGTTGCTGCTAAAGAGGATCTTGATGATGACTTTTGTTCTTCTTCTTCTTGATTTTTGTTCATAAATTTTTCCTCTTATTTATACATTGAGTTTTTTATTGAATATTTCTATTCTTGCATTTTGGCATTACTTTACCCCTACCAATTAGCCTTCTATCTCTAATACGCCGATAGCTCCCAATAGTATCCCCTAGTGCATCATCTGTATAATCTTCGCGGCTATATCAAGAGGAATAATATGCCAAGAGGCTTGCTATTATTTTGTTTATCAAAACGGTATAATGTCTTTACAATAAAAGCAAATTTTGTAAAATAGGCAATTTCTGCTCATTATTGCATATTAGCTATATTTTTTTAATCGATTTTGCTAGTTGTGTTATGCCTGATTACTACTACTTATTATTATCCTGCTCTTACAGCTTTTGAACCACATTTTGGACATGCATTTTCTTTATGTTCATACCCACAATTCATACAATAGTATTTGATTGGAGAGTATCCCATTCCGCCTCCGCCTCCAATCATATTATTGTTCCAGCTATCGCCTAAGGATGACTTCATGGATTTATACAAGTCTTTGATTCCACCTGGCATACCCTGTTTCTTTAACACAATGTGCATTCTAACTGAGTTAACTGCAAAGTAAACAAGCAAAACCATAACCAATGATATTGGAAACGGCACTACAAATGAGACAGCTAGTCCTATAATCATATATGCGATGAACCAAACCCAATAATTGGTTAGAATTTGTCTATTCTTATTACCAATATTATCTGTCATTTGTTTTTAGCCTCACCACTTATTACATATACAGGATAAGTTGATAAGAATATTGTGTACAATGCAAACATTTGTACACATGCTATATATACTAAACTTTGATGCATAATACCTGTAGTATAATATAATATAATATATATAATTATGAGGCTAGCGGTTATTAAGAAGTGTTATAAAAAAGGATATTGCATACCATATTTGCAATTACCAGACTTGATATTATAGCATATGCAACCAGACTCCATTCTGGGATTGTGGAATGAAATAGGATATTGCATATTCATCCCTTCGCTATTTGGTGTTAAGATATTAAATGGTCCAAAGACAATAGACTCAGCGTCTGACGGATTATCTGATATACCATACATAAGTTGCGATACTTGTATATGATATCTTATTGGATATGGAAAGTTACCAATTTTATTCCACCACTCTATTCCAGTAAAAAGATTAGATGATTCAAAAGTAAATGATGACAATTCCTCTCCCATATCCAACTGTAAATCAAACCTTTCTGTTTGCTTTGTATTCCTATCCTCCAGAAGATAACTAATGCATTCTATTTGTGAATTCATGGTTATCTGACGAAGATATGAATGGCCAACTATTGGTAATACTTCTTTGAATCTATATCTATTTACACCATTAAATATAGCCTCAAAATAGTCTTGGTTATCAAATTGGCAGATAAGGTTTAGCTCAATTGCAATATTTTGGTTACTGAATAATTCCAATAGGTAAAGCAACCATGATTTGTCGGGTATTTGATTACCCATATCTTCGATTAACGCGATAATATCACTTGCAGCTACAACCTGTCTTGGAAATGTGGCTCTGCTATTGCCAGTATTGTCAAGAACACCGCAAAAGGAGCCTACCCAGAAATGCAATATAAAATAATGAAGGTACTAATATTATATATTCTAATATTAGGGAAAATTTAATTAAATACTTTAGATGCTTCGAGTAAACAGTAATGATTCAACGACTTATCAAAAAAATTGAATCAGTCTTACCAAAAATTCAACAACCATTCCTTAGAGCAATGAGCTTTCAAAATAAGATATGTCATGACTAACGTCAGCTGATTTGATATATTATTAGACGTGGTGGGATTAATTAAAAACCATCATATTCCATGGTTTTATCAGCTTCTACCTCATGTATGAGTTTACTGACAATGGCTACCTCTTCGGTACGATTCTCGTTTTCGTACTTGGTACGTAGATATAATAATGCCTGAAACTTATCCCAGTTATTCTCTTTTGCCAATTGCTTAGCCTCCTTTTTGATGTCCTTTTCGCTATCCAATTTTACAGCTCTTATTAGGTATTTTTGAATAAATTCTTATTGGCCTAGATCATAATGGTATTGATTTGATAAAAGTTATCTACAAATAACCTTAAAGTGATTTTTGCTCTGCTAGGATTGCAGGATAATTATGTTTGAATTAGCTTGTAGTACTTCTCCTTAGCTTCTTGCCCAAGGTAAATTATTGAGTTAGATCGTTATTTCGACTAGGATCTCTATGTTTATTACAGTGATGCGAAGTATATTTTCATATGATATAATAGTGATTACTTTTCGTCCCTGTTATCCAATGTGACGAAATTCATACAGCCAATTAGCTCGGCTAGCTGAAATTATCACCGCTAAGCCTTATTCTCTCTTGCAGCTAAATACGTCTGACGCATCAACCACATTGTTAATTTACTTATCTCCTCCGTCTTCAGTGGCCAAAATCTTATACTTTCCTCTTCCCATATGCTGAATCTTTGCAGTTATCATAACGTTGTCAATTGATAAGACACACCAACTGCTATTTTCCACGTGAGTCTTCTTCGGATTTAGCATAACTACAAGTGATATACTCTTAGTTAAACCAATTTTAATTTTTTTGATTGCACCTCTATGTGATCATCAGCAAGCACCAAGAAGGAAATGACCTGAAATAGACAAAAATTATTAATTCATGTAGATCTCCAATTTCGACCACATATATTCATCGCTATCCAATCTTCATTTATTTCTCCTTCCCTGACTTGTTTAGCTACTTCTATACAGGTTGTGGAATTATCAATACCTGCGTAACTGCCGT
>JAICSL010000211.1 GCA_025936955.1 Nitrososphaeraceae archaeon | reverse complement strand
ATAATAGAAGAGGCTAAGATAGTAGTAGGAGATCCTGTTATAATACCAAATAAGCCATCAGGCTCAATAGATCTGGCAGACGCAGTTTCAGGCTCATTTATAGAGAACAAAGTAAGAGCAGTCATAATTAGAAATCATGGAGTAGTTGCTGTTGGAGATAATATTCAACAAGCACGTGCTGTGATTGAATCACTTGAAGAATGGGCCAGAATATTTACAATCTGCAAGGTTTTAGATGGCCCCAAATATATATTATGAAATGAAGTGTATATACTATTATTATTACAGCTCCATCTTATTATTTTTAATCCAAGTAACGGATAGGATAGATAGATAGATAGATGACTTGTAAAAAAGATTTTTGTTAGAAGTAGAATAATACAATTCAATTCAATTCCTAATTCTTCCAAATTAAGCCTAAAAATTGCTCTCTAGAGTTGAATAAATTTAGAGAAATTAGGAAGCTCAGACTCATATACTAGTGTTTTAATCAATACAAATTTCATTCATAGAACTAATTTATCATTGTGGTATCAAGTTCAAATTTGATCTAGGACGCACAAGACCATCTCCATCTATTACTCTGGCTCGCAGATGTATCTTACCGTCAGATTTTTCTTTTTGTATTTTGATGTATCCAAAATTAAAGATTTTATCTTCTTGATATTTGGATGTGTCATTAATCGTTGGATCAAGCGGAACAGCACTAAGTGGGATTGCGCTCAGAGGTCCACTAACTAGTTCATAATAAATCAGTTTATGCCCATCTTGATTGGGATCTTGTACAACTTTGATATTTGTTGGGAAATGCACATCTGTTGCAACAAAAACCACATTTTTTATATTATTATCATCGAGGAATTTTAGAAAATCTGAACGTTCTCTTGTAAATGTCTTTTTAAAACTACTGGTTCCGTTAGTGGCCCAATTATCACATCCCAAATCTTTATTAGAGCAATTTGGGACTGCAGTTGGTACATCAGCAGTAATGACCTTCCATGTAGCAGTAGAGTTAAGAAGGCTCTGTTCTAACCAATGAAGCTGATCTATACCTAATAATGTCTTATTCTCTTCTGGCGTGTCAGCTAGATCATTTCTGCTTCGATAAGAATGCATATCTAATATAAACAAATCAAGGTCTTTGCCCCATTGAAAGGATCTGTAAATGCGATCTGGCTCCGACTTGTTTCTATCTATAGGCGAGAAGTTAAAGAAAGCATTAATGCCAGCTTTAACTACGTTCGGAAATCCCAATCTTTCCTTAGTTGTATTAGTCCAATATGACCACTTGCCACCATAATCATTTACAACTTCATGGTCATCTGCCTGAGAATACATTGAGGTATTGCTCAAAAGATTTTGTAAATGAGGATCCGCTCTATTATATTCCCAATGTTTGTTGTAGATATCTTGCAGCTGAGTTTGGTTAGTCCAGTTAACCTTATTATCAGTAATACTTGGAAAGTTTCCTTCTATGTTTGTCCATCCAGTAACATTCGATGGACCATTTGGAGAACATGCATTATCTCCATAGATCTGATCTCCATTAAATATAAAAAAATCAGGAGATAATGCCTGCATTATAGAAAATATTGGATAGCTAATTCCTCCAATGCGCCTACAATAGTTCTGACCACCAAGATCTCCTCCGACTACAAAGCTAATTGGTCGACTAGTCAAATGATCTGGAGCCGTCCTAAACGTTCCTATTTTGGAGGAATTATTTTCTGAAGTAGATATGGTTTTAGATTCGCTAGTCTTATTATTATAATTATTATTATAATTATCAGTAGAGAACCAAACATGATAATAATATAGAGTACCTGGGCTAAGAGAATCCAGAATCACGTGGCCCGCAAAGTCTGTTGTTTGATTAACTGAAACCATCTTTGAATTCACATGAGAAAAAGATAAGCTAGTATCGAAATCTACATGCATTGTAGCCTGAGAGTTAGTACGAGACCATATGACAGCACTATGGTCTGTAACATCACCACTAGCGATGCCGTCCGGAACAGATAGTTTGTTTATATTTATATTATTATCATTTATTTTCTGTGCGTAAGCCGGATAGTATGATAATAATAGTAATGTAAATACGATACTGCTAAAAACTAGAAGCGTGAAAATTACTGTAGGTATTAGAGTGACTTTGACTTTTAAATATTTAAACATCCAAACTTAGATAAAAACAAAATATATTATAGTTTTCGAATTTATAATTATCTTCCTGATTTCTTGTTTTTAAAATCTCTTTGAAGATAATAATTAGTAAGGCTAATGAACCTAATTGGCAATAATCTAATTCAATCTCAATATGTCTGCTTCAGAAATGAACTTAATTTGAATGGATGCATGGATGGATGTATAAGAGCGAATGCTATTTAGTATTTAATCTAAATCTTTAAACTTGCAAGCCTAAATTCTAACATATTGTAGATAGAATTACTAAATCCGACCTGCCGAAATAGTAGAACGATCCATCATTCAGAATCTGAACAATAGGTAAAGGCCTGTTGTTTCCAAGGAAATGATGAGTTGCTGCCATATACAAGATGTAATAAGTATCTTCACTTCGTAAAGAAATGGAGTAGTCTTTAATCGTATGGCTGCAAGGGCAAACCACAAGGCTGCTTTGGAACTTATTAGAGAGCGGTCTAAATAGGAAAAGCCACATGTCTTCGAGAGCTGGTCGGATTTAAGTAATACTTTTTCTTCGAATAAGATTTCGTCTACGTTTGAACTCGTTTCGAAATTGAATTGTATTATGTGATTGAGTTTTTACCACCAGATCATATCAAAAATATTGTAAAGCCCATCATAACTAATTTCTCAAAATAGATGATCTACTAACTACACTAAGTCAGCTAAACTAACTAAGCTAAATTGCATTGTCTGAGTTGGTTAGGAGGAGGGCCAGCCTTAGAGTCACATTGTTAGCTCGAAATTTTCTTATGTTTTTTCTCTATTTTTTGACTATATTCCTAAATTCCTTGTCTTGTCCTTTTGCAGTTTTAACATTGGTTTGATAATTATCACAATACTAGCAACTTACTCAAATATTTATGAGCTCTTTTCTGTGTCAGTCATACTTTGAACCTTACGAGCTCCAACTGACCAACCCAACTGTACCAATATGACTGATTATCACTAGCTGAATTTTTCACATTATTTTTATAATTATTTGATTCTAAAACCTGGTCAGTTGAGTCATTTAGGTTAGTTGCACCGTTATTTTTTCCATTATTATCTCTGACCAGAACAGCGTCAAAGGCTTCAGAGAAGTTATAGTAATTCTGGTATCTCTGAATCCTGTAGATCTCACGTAGATCCCACAACCTTTCCTAATATGTGTAGTACCAGTAGGTAGGAGATAAACTAATCGTTCTCCTTCTTTTATTTACTGTAGGTCAAATTAGCAATCATATAGGTCAATGTTTTAAAAAACCTAATTAAATGGCATAATATGTATTTCTAGGTTTTCTAATTTACAAATAGAAATTGATGATAAAGAACTAGATTGGTTGATAAATATGCTTTCTGAAAAAATATATCATCTAGATTCACAAGGCGAATGTATAGCCGCAACAAGATTAGAGAAGATAGTAGTTGATATAACAAGACAGACAAAGATGAATAAATGATTGTCATTAAAAAGATCTATTGTGTTATGTTATGGCCCTTAGAGATTTACTTATATACTCATTCTCTAGTAAGTCATCTTTGCATTTTCACATATCCAAATTGTTTTGTACAATTCTAATTATCACAGATCCACCAATATCATGATTTGATCAATATCCTATTAATAGTATTGAATATCGTTGGAAAATAAAAAAATAGTGTGGGTTATTAACCACCAGGAGCGCCGACTGCTCCACCGATACAGCCCGGTGTCTCAAAACAGAGAGCATTTAGCTGTATATTGGCTGCT
>JAICSL010000270.1 GCA_025936955.1 Nitrososphaeraceae archaeon | reverse complement strand
TCCATCTCTATGTTCTGTTGCAGTTTCTTTATCCGGAAAATCTTTATCACATTGATTACAATGAAATACATTCATGATACTTTTCTAAACCTTTAAAGATAAAAACCTTTCATCCTTCCAATTTAAAAATTCATAATTTTAAAGTCAATATCGAATAACAGCTTGGATCACCACTTTACGCTAAGTGTTGAATTTATATGATAATGCATTTCTCGAATATCTACCAGGTGAGTCAATTCATAAAATAACAAGAATGATGTAAATTGTTTAGGAACAATTTAGAACTATACAGAATTAGACTTGATTATTTTTGGTTTGTTACCGAAGAAGAGGACATTATCTATATAATTTATCAATTAGATTGAATCATCAAATGGAATTACTACAAATATATAAAGACAGTAACAAAATACTTTAATCAAAAGTTTAAGCAATTTCACTACTATTTATAAATTAGGTAATATCCAAAACTACATGATTTTACTATGACGTTACATCACAGAAGATTTCATTATTTGAAACCGCCCAGTTCGACGGCTTAGGAAATAATCTCTCAGAATCTACAAGTATGGGGTTGTGATTTCTCTGATCCATATAATGGATAACGCATAATATATGAATTATTTCGCTATTTAGCAGGAACATTACCGAATTATACTTTTTTGGTCACATGTATATTACCCATGATGTCACACAGTCCTGTTTGATAGTGTTTTTATGTACTTCAATAGTTTTATAGCATCGCGTTCCTTAAGACTTTGCCTCTCAGTTTCGAGATAGGATCTAAGTGAATCTAACTTACTGTCCAACGTAGGATATTTTTTTTTTACAAGATCGATAATATCGCAATAGTTCCTATGTGGAAAGTACATATTTTTAGCTACTCTACAGATCTTTTTTTTAATATTCTCATCAATAATTCCTTTTCTCTGTGCAAGAAATAGGTTAAATCTAATGTCTATCATTGCTTCTGATTGCAACTTATGTTCATCTTCTGTGAAGGTAACAGCTACTTCATCATCTGCATCTATTACCTGTTTCTTAAAGAGTTCAAAGATTTTACCTATTCCAATCATACCGAACTTTTCCAACTCTACAGCACGAAGCGCCCCCAGGCTTGCTGCTCCGGTCACAACAAACTTATCGTTCTTAATCAGCTGATATACTTCAATTGGCGTAGGTGGATAATTATATAAAAATACAGCATCAATTAACCCGACAATTATTCGCCCAGTTGTCAAATTCTGTAGTCTAAGAAAATCACCTTTCTTTGCTGGCATCCTATACTCCGCGTCCAAAATTTTTTGTGCGCTTTCCTTATTAAGACTTGGACCAAGAAAAATTATGGGTTTGTTCATCTTCTAAAATACTTCCTTCCTCTCCACCCAATAGCCGATTTTGTTATTTTAAACGTTTCAAGTCCAGGAACAATTGCTCTAACAACGGGTATTCCTAGGCTAGGATTTGTTAAATTAACTACAATCGCTTTATTTAATCCAGCATTCTTTAGCAGGGATAATATTAGCCTTATATCCGTTAGGATATCTTTATTTGAAAATGACTTCACCTCAGAAAATCTAATTCTATTCTCTGAAGGCATAAACTGCCAGGATCGACTATCGTCTGTATTACCCTCACCATATTTTATCTTTCTTAGGTCGTCTCTTGCACCTTGAATATTGGCTGCTCTGGTTTGAGAGACTTCTGTTATAGCACGTAACAATGCTATCCTCGCATCTGGATGAGTCCCATGACCCTCTGCAAGATATCCATAATCATGTGTTAGCCATTCGATGCTAGATGCGTTAAATGTAGGAATGCCAATTTCGGAAGTGATATCTTTTATTATTAACGGAATTCCAGCTCTTGCAAATTTTTTCACTACTAATTCTACGGGCTTAAATTCTATTCCTGTTATATCAACGTCAGGAAACAACGATGAATCATCTACAAACTTTTGTACAGGAATAGATGAAATGGGAATGCCTTTTGCATTCATTGAATTTACAATATATCTTAAAAAATGAAATGGAATAGAGCTGGCACGCAATTCTGCTAAACTCATCGCATCACGCTCTATTACTTCACATAACGAGTGGCATATAGCTTCCTCAATTACATTACCTGATGCAAGTCCATTGGTATGATGAAATGCAAAAGGGTTAATTGCTGCTGAATTAGGCGTATATCTGAATAATGAAAGGGCAGCCGGCACCAAAACTTTTTTGTTGTTAAGCAGGTCGAAGCCTGTGAGAAAGTCCATAACCATCTCATTTCTATATTCGAACCTCACAGGCTCAATAACTTCATCAGGGTGAAGTATCTCATGTTTACTTGAGAGATCGTCATAACTTCCTGTAATAAATAATTTTTCTGTTCCACTTGGAAGGGAGCAATACCTCTCGATACTTTCCATTGCCGCACTTGCCTTTGCATGTGTAGACGTCGGTCCTTTACCGCTATAAACCCAGATGTAATCTTCTGTACCGGGTAAAACTACAGAATAATTTGGAATGCGTAGAACGTCCATATGGGTGATATTTGCAAGTCGTGTTACTCCAATCTGTTCCATTAATGGCATGACTCTCTCCAGTGTCTCTTTGGGTGGAATGATCCTCGATGAACCATCGCTCCATTTCATTCTACTTCTTAGCTCTGAAAACACTTCATCCATATACTTGGGTCATAAATAGTTCATATCAAGTTTGCGAATTATGCAGTAAGAATATATATCAGAATTTGCCTGATGCTATAGTTGGATCCTCGACAGAAAGATGCACAGATCATTAGCGATATTCTTCTTAAGGCTGCAAGCGAACCAGAATTTAGAAATGTGCTTATAGCAGATCCCGCAACCGTATTAGAAGAATACAGCATATCATCTGAGGCTAAATCGATTATCAAAAAAAGTATAATCGATCTTAAACAATAGATTACCCTTTTTTCTAGCTAAATTTGATAGCTACATCTTTTAGATAACTACGGGTAAGGTCGTTTAAAATACTCCAGGATTGTTTTTTGTAATCTTTCACTATATCTAACAATTTCATTTAATACAATA
>JAICSL010000064.1 GCA_025936955.1 Nitrososphaeraceae archaeon | reverse complement strand
GGGTATGGATCCTAGGTCAGCAGTGCCTTTTGTCTGTAAATCTATCAAGGTTTGATAACCTGTTCCATCAGCATTAACAGCATATACCTTTCCTGCAGGATTGTCAGTAACGTAGTAGTGTATTTCGGTAGCATCAGATACTATTCCATCAAGGCCGCCAAAAGGAGATGTAGTTCCTTCCTTTCCTAAATTGCTTAACGTCTTATTTTTTATATCGATACCCTCAATGCCTCCACCAGGTTTACTTAAAGGTCCCAAAGAAACAACAATTAATTTATTTTTGTTATTGTCTATATGCAAACCGTTAGGGCCATTTAACTGTGGACTTTGCAGCCAAACTTGTAAAGGAACTGTACTATTGCCAAGATTAGCATCTAGCTTGTAGATAGTATTGGTACCAGTATCTGATACATAGATATTTCCTTGATTATCTGCTACAACATCATTAAGAAAAGAGCTTCCTGGTGCATTGAAGCGCTTGATTATTTTTCCACTAGCAATATCTATCTCTACTAGGTCTGTGACATCAGAAACATATAATTTATTACCATCATTAGAAATAGCTATACCTTTCGGTGCATTTAGTCCTGTTAGCCATTTTAACTCGATTATACTCCCATTAGATGGTGATACTTTAGAAATGAATCCATTTTGATCCTTTTGATCTGGTTTTCCATTTACATTTGAAATAAACAAGATATTCTGCTTAGGTGCATAAGCAACTGATTCTGGGTTCTTCAAATTGGCAGGAGTTTCCCACAATTTGTTAACCTTTAACTGACCCACTACTTGTTGCTGCTCTTGTGCTTGTACTTGATTATTATTATTCAAATTAATACCGATTCCGCTGAATAATACTATTCCTGCTATTACTATTATGAACGAACAGCTTAAAACTAATGATGTAGGTGAAAGCATTTTATTATTTGGAATCAACATACAACATTACTATCCATAATTAATAAATATACGTTTCATTTTTCATGAATGTTAGTGTTATGAATGGATGTAGGTCATGGATTACATTTGCATAATCTCGTGCAGTTTGACTATCTCTGACATTAGTGAAGAATCTTGAACAAGTTTAGAAATCTATTAAGGTTAACTATGTTCATTCAAGCTTATTAAGTCATCCTCAAACATTGTTTTTATGACACGTGAGATAATTGGAGGTTTTTCATTTATTTATGATAGCCTAAACAGTAATGTTAACAATAACAATATTCTACATTCTCTTGGAACTAATTCACGATTGATTAGTGAAAATAATAAAAATAGACAAAGTTATCACCAAAAATATTTCATCTTATGTGATGCTTGCTTGTGGTGTGCCACCTTGATAAATAATGAGATTGCAATCTATAAATGTCCTGCCTGCAATAATGCAAAAATAGAATCACTATCAATTCTTGACAATATGTCTTGCAAGATTGGAGATCGTCTAACAGGTAATTTACACACGGACTTGGGATTCATGCTGGTAGTATCCAAAAATAGTTGACTGATTTAGTATGAATATAGTTATAATGAGGCTCCTGTGAATGTTATGACAAAGACATGTAAATATAAAGAAAAGAAAAAGTAGGAAAGTAATTCACATCTTCATAGATACTTGCCATAGTGTGTTTAGATAGAAATGACATTATATTGTCTGAGCTAGAACCATGTCGGAGACTATCAGGTATACTGCATCAGAATATGTGTTTTATCAAGCAACCCTACAGGAAGCTATTGTGTATTCAAAATGAGTTAAGGATTGAGTTTTACTATGTTTTCGTATAACAAGCTCAGCGAGAACAAACAGGACTATGAATGTTACTAAAATAAATAATGATATTCAAATAATTACTGTTATCCGTATTTCTCAATGAGTATTTTCATAATATTTAATATATCTATTTGTTTATAAATTGATCGTCTTTTTTAGTAATTCGATCCTGTATTCTACGAGTAGTAACTTTTGAATTAATTGGTATTAGATGTTTTAAGATCTGTTGAATACTTATATCCGTATTATTTTTGCTTATAGTATACAAGTCCTTGGGGGTCCAAGTGGCTTTCTAAAAACTCGGATAATGTCCAAAATTGACGAGAGTTTTGTTGGATCTTTTTAGAAGGGTTTTTGACCTATCTTGTAGTGCTAATTTACATCCCTTGATTTATTTGACGGTATTGCGCCAATCTGGACCAACAATACTACTTGGTCACAGTACATCCTATCTTCTAGGGTTTTCATTCTTCCATTGGGCAACAGTACAAAACTCTGAAATTTCTTATTTGTAGGTTGAATCATCTTTCCGTCAAGACCTATCATGAGGCCTTTGAATATACCTATGAAATCTGTTACTGAGCATATATAGTCATCCTTGGCGAAAAATATCTTGTACGGATTGTTCACAAGATGGTTATCTGGAAATATTTTAAAGAACTCGATAGATTCTTTACGTTGGTTATGGAGACCACATGTTGGCTCTGGTTAACCAGGCCAGAATACAATGACAGTATTAGCATGGCGTTCTTCAAATATATCCCTGTCTTTTGAATTCCATGCATCATCTAATGTCTTCATCAGTTCAATGTTTTACTGTTCAACAGTCATCTTTGATCAGAAAATAAAATAGTTAACAAAATAGTTAATTATTCCTATGATTCTACTTTTAACATACTATGGCTAAAGAAGGAGAAGCCAACTTGCCTTCCGATCCAATTATAATAGTCAACTGACCTAATTGATCAGCAATCATACAATATCAAGAATAATCATAATAGTATAGATCATAATCAATCATACATGGACAGGAGGATGATAGGTAACTTGGAATTAAGTCAACTTACAATTGAATATCTTTGTTATTTGACTCATCTCCTAATACAATATTATCTATGACAAGATATATTCATATTAATAGCAGTAATGGAAACCTATAGATATGTTAGGAAAATGCGATAAATGCGGAATGAAAAACGTTGAAGTAAAATCTATAAAAAAGGAAAATTCTGAAGAACAAATTACCTTGTGTAATCAATGTAGGCCTGCTGATGGTGCGTATGGATATTGAGTAAATAATTAAATATATCAATAATTGGCTCTGTAAATTTGATATTGCAAAAATACAATATTGTTATAGAATAATAGAAAGTGTCATTCAAACCACAACACCGAAGATCTTCGTTTTATATATTATGTGATTGTCCTTTTCGCTACAAAAGAATGTAATTCATAATCGCTCATCTTCTTTTTTGCTTCCGCATACAATTTCGCATCTTCACCTACAGGATATCTAAAGAAATTAACTCCTTCCTTATTGGAAACTACTGATCTTTGAATGCTTTTCATTATTACTCTGGCAACTTCCTTAGGATCAGGTGCATTTCTCATGGCTGGATAGTAATGAGATAGAAAACTATCCACAACTCTAGCGTACTGAGTAATTTCTCTTTGATATTTAGGATTGTCTGGATGTGTATTACTGATTGTGGAGATCACTGTCGGCGATGTAGAGGGGGAAGAGGATGCCAATATAGATGACGAAATCGGTTGAGTATTATCTGGTATCATAATATTTTTAACGAAATTGGTGTTAATTACTCCAGGTTCGATGAGTATTATGTTAATTCCGAATTGTTCTATCTCGTAAGCTAAAGATTCGCTCAGTCCTTCTAATGCAAATTTTGTACTTACGTATGCTGATGATGTTGGAAAGCCAATATAACCTGCCACAGAGGAAATATTCACAATATTCCCACTTCTTTGATTTCTCATTACAGGAAGTACTTGCTGTATTGTTCTAATTGCTCCGAAGAGATTTGTTTCAAATTGTTTCTTAATGTCTGTAATGAGTAGATCTTCTAAGGCACCAAAAAGTCCAAAGCCGGCGTTATTCACCAAAATGTCAATCCGCATTCCTTCATCAAAAATATTTTCGAAGGCCTTTTCTACGGAATCGTCTTTATTTACATTCATTTCAATGAACTTCAGGGGAATCTTTTCCTTTTCTGCAATCTTCTTAATTAAACCAGCCTTACTCAAATCTCTCATAGTAGCATAAGTGTGAATTCCACTACGTGCAAACAGCATGCAAGTCTCCAATCCGATGCCAGTTGAACAACCTGTAACAACTGCAACCTTTTGTTCTTTTACTACCAAATTTTCGTTCTAATGTAATAAAACCCTCATTTATACTGTAACCATCTCGAAGTCAGTTAAAGGCATATTCTAGTTAGGATAATGGTGGCTAGGAGCGAAACCTTGTTGATAGATTTACATGTGTTGGTCTATCTTCTACAGTATCTTGCAAAGTTATTCTTATCCTATGCATTTGTAATAAGGTTATTTGCGTTATGGCAAGAAACTTACCCAAGATAAACCAGCTATTTATAGTTCTCCTCATACCAGAAGATCTAGTTCTCATTCATGAATACCTATTTGTTGTTACTCTATTTGTCAGTTACTTCACTGCGTGGAATACCAAACACTATCAGGTTGTCGCTCCAGCTATCTTTTCGCGTTTTCTTTCATGAAACTCTTCTAATATAGTAACTATCATATTATGCAGCTATGACGAAATATGATGTATCACCAGATTGGTTGAGTTTCTAGATTCAACTAAAAATTCAGCCATGTTTCACCGAAGCCCAGTCAATCTTGTCCCTTTGTTATCCACAATTCTTATCTATTGAAAGGTTTGCTTTCAATAAAAGAGTAGCCAGAACACTTTCATACCCATTATTGCTAATCTGGTTACAAATAAAATTTCGCAATAATTTAATCATTATTATATCTTACATGCATATCTAATGTTATAGATGGAATCTCTAATTATGGCAGCATAATTGATTGGAATGACGTAATAAAAAAGAAGCAAGAGGAATATATAATAGTAGAAAATGGAATAGTACAGAGTAAAATTCTATTTTCCAAAGGAGTTAGCCAAATAGGTACAATGGAGCTGGAATACATCTTAACATAACCGAAGAGCAAATGAAAGAAAAATAGAGATGTTAGTGGATCTGATAATATCTAAAAGACCAACAGAAGAAATTATTCCTTTAACAAAAGAGAGACTAAACGTCAAATAAAGAATCTATAGAGGATGTTAAAGTAATAAAAGAATCCCTTAAATAGACAAAAATTGTTAGAATTCAATTAACACACGACGAAATCGTTTTCGAAGTAATACATATAGATAAAACTGATAGTAGTGGTAAAAGAGGTTAGTGATTCTTCTACAAAAATAGACATAACATCAATATCAACTATGTCTCATGAACGTTCTTCTTTCGAATTAACGATATCTATAAAAAATGAAATAATAAAAGTTTCAAAGCAACCTTATGTAAAAGAAGAAATTGTGGTAAGAAAGAAATCAATTAGAGATACGTACTATAAATGAACAACTAAAAAGTGAAAGAATGTGATCATCTGTAGTGTAGTCATCTTCTTCTGCTGCTGACAATAATAAGCAATGATTTTATAGATTGTTATTAGATATGTTGTGCAAGGATAAATGATCCATATGACAGAAACAAAGGACGACAACAAAAATAATAATAGTGATTATCCTATGGTAATTGCTCCAATAAGGATTAAAAATTATAAAATGATTGTAAAACCATCTTTAATTGAAAAAGAGGAAAAGGATAAGACATCCTTATTAACCAAGTTAAAGATAGGATAAAAGACCACTCTATTATTTACTTGGCTTCATAAATGCTATTGATAAGAGGAACACTATATATTAATCGGCCTAAAAGTTAAACTTAAAGTATCTTTGATAGCCTATGGAATATCTCATTTCTTTCAACTATTCCCATCACATTTAATTCTTCTTTAGTATCAAATTAAGTTTATTTATTTTCTTTAGTTTATTTGTTAGATACGTTTAATCTGATTTTATTAGATCTGTTCATTTAGATCATTTTTAAAGAAATGGACTTCATAAGGAATCATGCTTTTCTTTGCTCTATGTGTTATTTACTCTTTTAATAAGTCCAAATACCGATCCAGCTTTTCATTCTAAGAATATTGAATTCAATTATTATCGCTGGTTGATATTTTGATATACCACTATCAATCATTATAAACTATTGTTACTCATAGAATATAGTTATAGTTATGTCCTCTGCAGCGAAAAACAATACAAGTAAGAACAATCAAACCGAAACTGCTGGTCAAATTACAAATATAATACCCGTTATGGAAGAAAGTTTTGAACTTTTCAAAAAGACAACAATGGAAGAAACAAAAATAGAAAAAAGATGGGCAACAAAGACAGAAAAAATAGAAGTTCCTCTCAACTATGAAGAACTTTACGTTAACGATAAAATAATAAAAGAAGCATATGAAGAACAAAGCAGTAGCGGTAATATTGGTAAAGAAATCGGGGAGAAGTTCTCAAAGATAAAAGACACTATTATACATGGAATCCACAGCGATGATAAGAATGAAGATGAACAGAAAGAAGAAGATCTAACTCGGGATGTTAAACAAGTTCCTCTATTTGAATCGTCTAGAAGAGGTGAGCATGATAATAGTCATATCAATGAGGAAACTGAAAAAACAATTCCAATATGGGGAGAACAAATAGTCATTAGTAAGAAAATGGTAAAACTAGGAGAAATACTGATAAAGAAAAGAAGGGTCGTAGAAAAGAAAAACATTGATATAGAGATCGCAAAGGAAAAAATATCAATAGAATATCCTGACGGAAGAAAAGAGCAGTTAGTCACACCAAAATCGTCATCTGGAGAATAATTGAGTTTGCTTAGACACAGATAAATTTTTTACAATATTCTATCGTGTGGTAACGATAGCGTAGGCACTTATTGTTAATAATATTATTATACCTCTTATTCTCTCATAAAAGTCATTTTTCTTATAAATATTTTCTAAGATGTGTTATAGTTCAGTTCCATATCAATAAATACTATCTGATGCTAAGGTATACACGAGTTCGAAAAATATTGATTGGAATGACGTAATAAAAAAAGAAGCAAGAGGTAGTGGAGACGAAGATTTAGGTGAAGTACAGGAAGCAGAAAACAACTATGTTTTAGTACAAAAAGGAATGTTACACAAAGACAAATTTTACATTCCAAAGGAGCAAGTAGAAAGCTATGATGGCAGTGTATTACGTTTCAAAGTCTCTGAAGAGGAAGCAAAGTCTAGATTTCAAAGGGACTCTCCGCTAGAATCGTCAACAATAGATGAGCCTTCCACCATGTCCAGAACAGAAGGAAAGACGGAAGAAACTCCAGTCTCACTAACAGAGGAAAGATTAAACGTTTCAAAAAGAGCAACTCAGCAAGGTGAAGCAACGATAACCAAGGAACCTTATGCTGAAACAAAGACTGTTGAAGTACCGTTAACGCATGAAGAAGTGACTATTGAAAGAAGACCACCGAGTGGTTCTATAAAAGCAGAAACACCAATTAGCTCAAGGCAGGAAATCAAAGTACCACTGAGAAAAGAAGAAGTGCAAATTACAAAGGACCCATATGTAAAAGAAGAGATATCTGTAAAGAAAAAACCAGTGACTGAAAAACGTATAGTAAGAGAACAGGTAACAAGTGAAAAAGTTAAGATTAGCGGTGCTAACAGAGAAGAATAGAAAAGAATAAAATTGATGAATATAAACAATTTTATTTTTTAATTTCTGAAATAATAAAGAAAGAACTGTGATAAAAACTGGTAATTTTTATATAATCTTAAGACTAGAATGCTCGTTCACTCATCCATATTATGTGATTAATCATACGAATCATCCAATAGACAGAGGAATGCCAGTTGTGGTACATTGTTCTGGTGGTAAAGGAAGGACAGGGACTATCCTGGCTGCATATCTTTTCAAGGAATGGGCAAGAGCAGATCGGGCTATTAACAGTATCTGTTAGATACACTGTGAGTCAATTCAATCAAAGGACCAAGAACGAATTGTTTTCTACCTATGAAAGTTATCTTAAAGTGGAAGAACAAAGAGAATAAATAATGATAGTTATTTTCAGATCATCTTGAATGATGT
>JAICSL010000320.1 GCA_025936955.1 Nitrososphaeraceae archaeon | reverse complement strand
TGGACCTTAAATTCAGTGTAATAACATAATACATTCTAGATCGATATTACACAGTATTGGCATCTATTATAGAAAGGTCTTTTAGATGACTAATGATCTTTGTTAACCTGATGTATTATGATGTTTTACAATAATAAACTAGAACTCAATACATGGTGCCTTTTGATTTTTGTAGTCTATCTATCGAAAGAATATGGAAAAAATACACAATCCTACCATATCCTACCACTTGTCAAACCAAAATTTATTATTTCTTCTAACAAATCACATTAAATAGATTGATATTCTGCTATTACTTAACAAATTAACTAAAATGAATATTTTTAGTGAATACATGATAGTATAAATCTGTTAATTATTACCGAAAGGATGATCCATATAGAAAGTTTTAACTATACAAATCGGCTCTTAAATATTACTTATTTCTGATTTTCATTTAGTAAGGAATGGAAATAAACATTTTTTATGGAGATACCATTAAAAGTATTCGAGACACTACAGATAGTATAAAAAATTGATTCATTCAACGAGGACTTCACTAATCTTTGAAATTCATTATGATACTCATAGATCTCTTGTATTTCTGTATATCATGAACGGTTTATCAAACATAATGTAACTATGTGATGCAACAACTGTACGTAAAAATTCATTATTAAGCTTTGAAATATCATATGAACATATAGCAGACACATTATATTGTATGTGTCTTCCTAATGATTTTTGAAATCCAATATACTCGTTAGCACGACCATTTCTAAGCCACCACGTTGCATCTTGGTTTGCAATTCTAGTTGGGGTATGTTGCGACTTATTTGATGAATGTATGCTTTGTACCCAGTCATATAATGAGCTTTTTAAGGATTTTTGCTCTTGTAAATCTAATGATTCACCATATAATATATTGTTGTTACCGTTACCAAAACCATTAAGATCATACTGACTATTATAATTGGATGGCTTAGATGATAAAAGACCCTTGGGAGGATTGCTCTCCCGATTACTAATTGTATCAGTATGAAAAAATGTAGATAATATCTTATCTCTGATTTTTTCATTTTCATAAAAAAAAACAATATGTTCATGTGAAGGTATTTCACGAACAAAATTCATTAGCTCTTCTTTACGGATTAGATTTAGAATATCTGTGATTGAAAGAATTGGATTTTGAATATCTTCAACTGTAAGATCTGATACTAGAAAGATGGCATGTCGTAACATTTCATACTTTACATGCCGAAGAATAATTTCTGCAGCTGTAGGGAGTATTTGATATAACGACTTTTTCAAAAGATCATAATTTGTTAATAATTCTTTTTCTGATAATCTGTCAACTGAACATAATTTGTACAACAAAAGTTTACAATGGTATTCACCGAGCATTTTTTCAATAGCTCTCTTTGTTGAATCATGAAGAATCTGATCAGCTTTAGACGAAATTGGAACACATCTTTCCTCCTTTAAGATGAGGGGGTTTATCATATTTTGTTCCTATGTTTGCTAAAACTATGTTGTTATTAAGTCTTATTCATAAAACACATAATATTACTCTAAATTAGTACAAATACTACAATAATTGTCTCATGAATACACAAACTTCTCAATATCATTATATGAAGGACGTTAACTTGCCTTCCAATTCAAGAATCTTCTCTTCATTGTTTGCCGAAAGTAACAAAAAATTATACTCTTATATCCTCATATTATACAACATTTGTACGAATGTCTTATGCTTATATGACGTAATTCGAGTTACACTTATCGTATTTGTATATTAAAGCTCTGAAAGGGCTATACAAGCATTGACTAAGTAATGAGGTCTATGATGCCCTTTCGGTAACAACACAATATGTTTCTAATAAATAGATAAAAAAATAAAAATATTGGCCTTTCTCGTCCTAGTGCGACGTAATATTATCCTCGCTGGTTACATTCGGGAGATTTATAAAACTCAGATTAATATTATTGCATTGAAATTCTCGTAATCTTTCAATTTTTGAGATTAATTCATCTTGGAGTATTTAAGAAAGTTTTTTCTTTAACATAATAATTAAATATTTGAATAAAACAATTATCTTTAATTTTCACCTGCTATAGTAGAAGCAAACATTTCAGCATTAAAGTAGCACTAATTTCCTCAATTCAGATATATACATAGTTTGTACCCTTGATTGGACAAGGATTATGAACAACATCACATTTGCAATAGTTGCTATCATGGCAGCGGCATCATTATTGACAGGTGCCATCATTATAGCACCAGCAGCATATGCATCAAGTGATGGCAACACGGTAACTAAATTAAAGAATAAAGGAACAGCCATTGCTAGCGGATTTGGTACAACAGCAGCCAATATACAGCTAAATGCTCTCTGTTTTGAGACACCGGGCTGTATCGGTGGAGCAGTCGGCGCTCCTGGTGGTTAATAACCCACACTATTTTTCAGACGATAGTCAATACTAGTAATAGTATATTGATCAAATCATGATATTGGTAGATCTGTTATGATTGGGATTGTATAAAACAATTCTGATAGGTGAAATGCATAAAGCTGACCTAC
>JAICSL010000110.1 GCA_025936955.1 Nitrososphaeraceae archaeon | reverse complement strand
TGACATTGGCTCTCATAATTGAATATCTTAAATTGAGGTACTTCTTTATGTATATAAAAGTTACATGGTAAATGTTGTATGATTCCTTAGTTCAAGGAGATAGCCAGAGTGCTGCAACACGTTTTGCTCTTTCCAAAGCTTGAAAGTTATATAAACCGTTCAGATTTTGCTACTTTAGGGAATTTATGTATTATTTTGAAAATTATAACAGATAATATAATAGGTAATAGATCTTCTAAAGTACCATAGTATAAAAGGCTGAACAATGAGGAGTTATCTATTCATCTTCGTATAGTGTCGGATCAAAATATCTGTTATGATATTATTACTACCTTAACGGAAAAAGAGAATTGGATCGACTCTGCAAAGAAGTATGATCCAATTTTTTTCATCAGTGGCGTTTGTAGTTACCTGCTCTTCTTAGGCATCACCAGCTTTTTTATAAGGTGATAATCTCACTAATTCAAGCAAAGTTTGTTTAACAGCTAAGTTGCTAGTTAACGTCTTGTACAATAATGCAAAGATAATATTTGATGTGATAGAATTCAAGTTTGAATGACAGGAAAAATAATTGATGGTTTGATTGTATCAGCATACGTTAAGTCTCGTGTTAAAATGGCTATTGAAAAGTTAACAAAGGAACAAGAAACAGGAATCCAGCCTTGCCTGGCAACGGTACTTGTTGGAAATAATCCTGCCTCTATCTCCTATATAAATAATAAACAGAAATCTGCAATAGATATAGGAATTAATACTCGAGATCATCGATTAGACTCAACTATCAGTCAAAATGAACTGGTTGACTTGATTATGCTTCTAAACAAAGATCCAAAAGTCCATGGTATTCTTGTACAATTACCTCTTCCTAGTCACATTAATGAATTTTCAATAATTAATACTATAAATCCATTAAAAGATGTTGATGGATTGACTCCCACTAACGCTGGAATGTTATTGAAGGGACAGGTAGCCTTGATGCCATGTACTCCATCTGGAATAATTGAACTATTGAAGTTTTTCAATATTGATGTGAGCTCGAAAGACACCGTAATAGTCAATCGAAGCGATTTGGTTGGAAAGCCTCTTGCGATACTCCTCACTGAAAGAGACGCCACTGTAACTCTATGTCACTCTAAATCGAGAAACCTTATTGATAAATTAAAAAATGCTGATATAATCGTGACCGCAGTTGGAAATCGCGAACGCTTTGTTCTCAGCGAAAATATGGTCAAGAATGATGCCGTAATAGTTGATGTTGGGATTTCCAAATATAAGGGAAAGACTGTAGGGGACGTTGATGATTTTCAATCGATGAAGGAAAAGGTAGCTTGGATAACGCCAGTGCCAGGGGGTGTTGGTCCAATGACTATTGCTATGCTATTAGAAAATACTGTGACTGCCTTCTCAGCGATAGCTGATAATTAAATTCTGGATGTCTTCAAATAATAGTGCAAATTCGGTTAGATTGATAATGTAGAGTAAAAAAGAACTGCGAAGGATCGAATTTCGCTACCAATTTCATTGAAGTTATAAGAAATGTATTTACCTCCTCTGAGATTAATAGCCAAATCAAGATATATCGCTGAGTAGCAGAATGATAAGTCTACTAACTCATTTTCTCTGCTCTTGTTATTTCTTTATATATTTTTCTCACATTATGGTCAGATAATTTATACCTTAAACCATTCGTCTGAAATGTGAAATGGAAGGAAGGATGTAGGCTTCAAAGAATAAGAACAATGAGGCGAACATTTATTTCATAATATAAAAATGGTTGTACCATGCTCGTAGAGTTAGATGAGAATAGTATTATGTAACCAATATAGCCTATCACAACACCTTGTCAAAAGGATCCCGAGCTGCGTCAGACGGACTCAATTCTTTCGGAGATTGACAAGAATTATCTGATACGAATACTACTTTGAATGTCGTAAAGATATAACTTAATCTGATCGTCATATTTAACATTACTTGGGAAGGTTTAAGAATAGTGCCCCGAGATCTTCTAAGTGTATCTCGTAGATGGAATCTGCAGTGATGACGCGTGTGAAATGGCATACCCTGGTACACAAGGGTGTAGCATTTCCGCCCGAGTATCAGGCAAGAGGACTTAAAATCAATATCAAAGGACAAAGTCTCATGCTCAATGCTCAACAGGAAGAATTAATATATGCATGGTCAAAGAAAAAGGATACACATTATGTTCAAGATCCTATTTTTCAATCAAACTTTTTAAAAGATTTTAAAGAATTATTACCTGCAAGATTCAAGAATATAGATGACATTGATGATATAGACTTCTCTGATGCTTTCAGACTCATCGACGAGGAAAAGAAAATTAGAGAAATTGAAGTTGAAAGGATCCGAAATTTACCACGAGAAGAGAAAAAGAAGATAATATTAGCAAGAAAGACTGAACGAGAAAAACTTAAGGCGATGTACGGAAAAGCCCTTGTTGATGGAATTGAAGTAGACATTGCTAACTGGTTAGTGGAGCCTCCAGGTTTGTTTATGGGCAGAGGTCAACATCCCTTGAGAGGCAAATGGAAGCCACGCATAAGGCCGCAAGATGTCACTCTTAACTTAGGGGAGACGGCGGATTATCCCGAAGGTACATGGCAAAGGGTAGTGCATGATCATTCATCCACATGGCTTGCGACTTGGCTAGAAAAATTAACTGGTAAGAGAAAATACGTCTGGTTACATGATTCATCTACATTAAGACAAAACAATGATAAAGAAAAATACGACAAGGCAAGAAGGCTTGAAACACATATTGAAAAAGTTCAAAAAGAAATCATTCATAGAATGCTAAATTCTAGAGAAATAAGTAAAAAAAAGATCGCAACTGTATGCTATCTAATCTTCAAACTTGCCATGAGAGTTGGCGATGAAAAAGACCCAGAAGAATCAGACACAGTTGGTGCATCCACCTTACGTGTAGAGCACATTAATTTTCCACAGAGTAACGGTGTGGATTTTATAGAGTTTAATTTTCTAGGTAAAGACAGTGTTCCATGGCAGAAGACTCTTCGTGTAAACTCTGAAGATATTCGAGGACTTTACAATAACCTAAAGATACTAATGAAGGGTAAACAACATGGTTCTCAGATTTTTGATGGTATAACATCAGGAAAAGTAAATGCATTTCTACGAACTATAGATTCCAAAAATGTACCTGACTTGACTGCTAAGGTTTTTAGAACATACATTGCGACAAAAACAGTAAAGGAAGCATTAATCAATCCCTCAGTAAAAGTTAACAAAGACTCGTCAGAGATAGATAAAATTTATGTTGCGAAAAATGCAAACTTAAAAGCCGCTATTACTTGTAACCATAAAAAAGGAATTGATCCAAAAAATCCTTCCAGCGTAAAAGCATTAGAAAGATTTGAAGAGTCAATAAAAAAGAAACAAGAAGCGATTAGGAAATTAGATGATCTTATCTCAGAGAAGAGTTGGAAGACAGAACTTCAAAAAACAATGATGATAGAAAGAAAGAAGAAGTTGGAAATGCAGATTAAATTGCAGAAAGAAACACGGGATTATAATCTAGGTACATCGTTACGAAATTATATTGATCCTCGCGTAATGAAAGCATGGTTAAATTATGTTAACCTTGATTGGAAAAAGATTTACACTTCCACCTTGCAATCAAAGTTTAGATGGATAGAAAATTATAGTTCAAGAGATCTTAAAGACTTTTATCCAGTTAAAAAGGAGAAGCCAAGCCAAGAAATGTCAGTTGTTCAAGAAGAGAGCTAATAATTGCGGTTACGGAATTTCATTATTTTCATCTCCTTTCACAAAAGACTTCTTTATTTAAATGAGATGGATCGTAATATAAAAATACCATCACATAATTACCATTTATTATCCTTTAAGATCGGTGAAGGATGGAATAAGATATGGGACAAGATTAACTATAAATAAAACATAGATGCTTATCTGTTATGAAAGAACCCTCTTACGTTCCAGATGATATTACAACTTTATTATCATCTCGTCTAGAACTTATTTTAAACACAAATGTGATCATACTTGATAGCAGTAGTTTTGCAGACGAGGCCACGAAGATTATGAAGGAAAGAAATGCACGCAGTGTTCTTGCTTCACACAATGGTGAAGTAATCGGAATAGTGAGTAAAACAGATATTCTTTTTAAGGTAATGTCCCAAGGTAGAAACCCTTCCAAAGTACGACTGCGAGAAATTATGACAAGTCCTGTTATTGCAGTGGATCCGAGATCCACTCTTCAAGAAGCACTTTCTGTGATGGATAGACATGCAGTAAGACAGGTAATAGTTAGCTCAAGTTCAGCCGTCCTAGGAATGATTTCAAGGGACGATATCTTTGAAAAAATACATATGGCAACAATTTCTACTGCTGATACTGCACTTCGTGGAACACCAGTATGTATTATTAATCCAAAGGCAATTGTTTATATGAAAGATATTAGTCTGTCTAAATTGGTTTGTCCTTATTGTGAGTCTCCCTTTGATACAAAAGAAGCGTTATCTAAGCATATAGATAGACTTCATAGCGGAACTGGCGTTTTGGAGGGAGATTCGAGACGTATGTTTGAATAGATTATATAATGTTAAAAGATTCTTGTTCATGAACGCAGCTGAGCTCGCCGGGGTAGCTCAGCTTGGCTAGAGCGTTCGACTCATAATCGAGAGGTCGCGGGCTCGAGTCCCGCCTCCGGCACCAATATTGAAATTAGGCTTATTAGAAATCTAGAATTTACAAATGAATTGTTTTATTTTATCTACAACATCTAGTTACGTAAAATGATCTACAGTATTCTACAATTCTATAAGATTTCAAGAATATATAATAAATAGATAGTAATAAAATTTGAAGGTAGATTATTAGAATTACTCAGTTATTCAAAACAGAATAACGAACTTAAAAAGAAAAATAAGAAAATGTATACATGAGATTTTCACATTAGAACTAGCCTAGTTATCATAACAATAATTGACTAGTTAGAAGAAAGGGGGGTATTGTAATTCTCTCATATACGGTTGCATCTAATAGGCTCAAATAATATCAATGCAAATTATTTCTCAACTCAGGTATTCGATACAGAGATTAGGTCATTTAATCCCATAGGTATTATTATAAGATGGATTCCTTAAGAAGAATATATGTGGGGATTTGGAATTTATATTATGCGGTTAGTTGATTATCTACAAGGAAGAAATGCCAGAAGACCACCAATCCTGGGAAAGGGATGTCGGATATGTGGTCAAAATTTTGGAAATGAAGAACAGCTGGATACTCATATGAGAAAGGAACATGCAGAGATGGTATAATATAGTCATGTCGTTTTAATTTTTAAAAACCGCGTGAACTATAATAATTGCACATTAGTTTTGGTGATCTTTCATTACATACAGCAAAGTTTATCTCAGATTAATGTTACCTTGGACAAAAGTTGTGTTATCTCATGCCTAATTTAGAATAGAAAACAGAATATTTTATATAATTTTAATTTTAATTAATAATCCACAGTCTTTTGATTATGCAAAATTTGATACTGACTAGACCTTTAATACAATATTGAAATCTTTCTCAATAGGATTCTTAAATTCTTTACTTGGTAGAATGTCATCTATTATGAATACGTGTCTAGTTAATGAAAATTCAAGAAGGGCATAGCGTGAATTTATCCTCGCATTAAATCTATGATCATATGCCTATTAATTTAGAACAGGTCTATGATCTGAATATATGTTATCGATCCAAATACTAAATTCAAATGATTGACGAATCAAATCAAGTAGATCGAATTAATATCATAAATGGTCAGAATATGCAATATACATAAAGGGGGTACTTTACAAATCATGGGCGATAAATCCGAATGGGTTACCGTCATGTTGGGCTTTGTAATTAAACATATTTATTTTCTTGCTATTTAGGGTTCAAATAATATGAAATATGACGCACAGCCGTAGGAGAGCATATGCCGGGATAACATCTAAACTAGTCTTCTCTTATTTAACAAAAGCATTAATAGTGCATTCTATTACGAAATAACAGGATTGGGAAAAAAGGAACTTGGTGATCTCTTTTCGTCTGATCCAGACAGATATTATAGAGTTTCGTTATTTGATAAGATAGGTTTCAAAAGACAAAAATGCGTCGAGTGTAGTAAATTCTTTTGGGCAATAGTCGAAAGAAATCAATGTCCAGACCATGAAAATTATGGATTT